>JAQGHP010000134.1 GCA_028288775.1 Phycisphaerales bacterium
CTTCGTAATCGAACGCCTCGCCCGCCTTCCCGAGTGCCAATTGCAGCGAGAGGAACGCGGTGGTGAGCTTGCCGGGAATGGCGATTTTTTTGCCACGAAGGTTTGGCAGCGGGCCATCGCCGAATTCGCCCGCGCGGTCCTGTCGGCAAACGACCATCGGGCCGTACTGATCGCCCATGCTGCTCCCGCAGCTCGTCAGCGCGTACCGGTCCGCGACGTAAGGGTAGGCGTGAATGGAGATGGCGGTGATCTCCAGTTCCCCCTTCATCGCCCGCTGGTTGAGGGTCTGAATGTCCTGCAAAACGTGCTCGAACCGCCACCGCCCGGTGGGGATGAGGTCCTTCGCCAGGCCGTAAAACATAAACGCATCGTCCGGGTCCGGCGAATGCCCCAGGCGGAGAAGCTGTTGAGTCATGTGCGATCCTCTACTCGTAAAACGGGCCGGATTATAGAGGAGGGCCGCGGGGGAGGAAGGGCTTTCAGCGGATTTGAAGAACTGGAAGTCGCGAAGCTTGTCTACGGCCCCGTGCTCGAAAAAAAACGAGTAAGAGTAAGATTAAGAGTAAGAGTAGGATGCGGTCGGAGACTAGCCCCCTCCGACCGCATCCTACTCTTACTCTTACTCCTCTTTGCCCAGGTCCGGCCAGGTCGCTCGTCCAAAAAAGCCCCGGCGATCGCTCGCCGGGGCCGTCGATATTCCTCTCGAATTTCTTTCCTACTTCCCTTCCCCCGGCGTGTGATGCCCCGCGGTCACCGGTTCGCCGGGGTGAATGCTCCCCTGGTGCAGTTGGCGGCTGCTGATCCAATCCACCGAGCCGTTGGGGGAGACGAGCATCGTGATCTGCTCCGACCCCACGGTCTGCGTCACCTGATACAGCCGGCTCTCGCCGGTTTCGATGTTGGTGATCTTGTCGCCCTTGAACTCGTTATTGATTGTGTTCTGCACCGCCGGCGGGAGGCCCTCCTTCGAGATCGGCTGACGCCACTCGGTGATATCCTCGGCGGTGTTGAGGATCGCCCAGCCGCGGCCGTGCGCGCCTTTCAGGCCGACGATGTAGTAGCCGGGGTCGTGCGTCGCCTCGCTCACGCCTTCGATCTGATCGTCCTTGAAGCGCCTAGCGATAATTTGCCTGACTTCTTCCGCGGGCTTGCCGGTGGCGGGGGTCAGCTTGGCGTCCTCGCGCAGTTGCTCGGGCGCTTTGATGCTGCGGACGCGGCCCGCCGCGTCGATCTCCGCGACGAAAGTCTTATTGCCGGGCATGTTCAGGGCGATGTAATAATTGTGCGTCATTTCGATCGTCACGTTCTGGGCGGGCGTTTTGAACAACCCGAGGGTGGTCTGCGCGCCCGGGGAAAGCTCGGTCGCCGGGACGGGACGCCCGGTGGTGATCAGGTCGCCCCGCGCCGTGACGCTGGCCATCCCCTGACCGGCGGCGGTGTTCACGGTGTACTGCTGTACCTCCACGCCGTTCACCTCGCTCTTGTTGAGCATGTGGAACTGGGCCTGGGGGCCGTAGAAATGGCGGAGGGCCTTTTCCGCCGCCACTTCGTTGGCGGGCACCGCGCCCGGGTTCGGGGCGGGGGCGGGGTCCTTGGCGAACCCGAGACTCGAAACCGTTCCGACTGCAATCGCCGCAAGAAGAATGTGCTTCTTCATAAAAGAATCCTTTCCAGAACTAGGAATCATCAGCTTCGCCGCGGCACACGCCGTGGCAGGAGATGGATGAAAACAGAGGTGAGCACTCTGAGTCCGGTGGCTCGAATTGAAGGACCCAGGCAGCCACCCAACCGTTAGTGCTGATTATTAAGGATGGAATACCTTATAAGCAGCGCCAGAAATTACGGGAACCGGTGTCTAATTAAGCGGCAGGTGTGTCCAAGGAGCGGCGAATAAAGTTAGACTTGACTGCGGGCACTGCTTAAAATGCACAAGAGAATGGGAGCGATGCCGGGCGTCGTGAAAGGGGTGTGGGGACGGCCCGGCGAGAATGGTTCGGAAGTTGTTGGACCGGTGCCTTGCCGGCCGATAGATGCCGGTGGCGATGTGCCAGACCACATACTCCCTCCCGGGCGTATCACAACGGCAGTTTCTCTCACTCCTGGCCCGCTCGCCTGCAAGAACTTCCGCCGCTCTTTCGCATCCCATGGATTCGCCCGCATCGCCCGGTTATTCGGATCGCTCCGCTGACATGAGGCTCCGATGCGTGCGTGCGGAAAAACCGGATGGACCCCGGCGGGGTCATCTGGCACGTGTCTTGATGGTTGGAAATGCAAGCCGGTTCCCGGCGGTCTGTTTTCGGAGAATCGCAACATGGCCAAGTCCAACGCATTGCTAGGCATCATTGATCGCAAACTCGATGTCGCCCGCTTCCGCGAGCAACACTGGGAAGGATCCTTCTGGGAGTACCTGGACATCGTCCAGGAAAACCCCGCCGTGGCGCGCAACGCCTTCCAGCGCGTCTACGACATGATCCTCACCTACGGCTCCGAGCCGTTCACCCAGTTCAAGCAGGATTACATCCGCTACCACTTCTTCGCCGATCCGATCGATCACGGCGGAGACGCCATCTACGGCCTGGAGCGCCCGCTGGTGCAGCTCGTGGACTTCTTCAAGTCCGCCGCCCAGGGCTACGGCACCGAACGCCGCATCCTCCTGCTGCACGGTCCCGTCGGTTCCAGCAAATCCACCATCGCCCGATTGCTCAAGAAAGGGCTCGAGTCCTACTCGAAGACCGACCAGGGAAAGATCTACAGCTACGCCTGGCGTCTCCCGCACCGCACTAATGGCGACGAGGGCGAGCACTACCTCGACTGCCCGATGCACGAGGAGCCGCTGCTTCTCATTCCGCCCGATGCCCGGCGGGAAGTGCTCGACAGCATCAACGAGAAACTTCCCGAAGGCCGCCGCATTCGGTTGTACGGCGAAGTCTGCCCGTTCTGCCGCAAGGTGCAGGCGGACCTGATGGACATGTACGATGGCGACTGGAAGAAGACGATCGAGCACGTGAAGGTGAAGCGGCTGATCCTGTCGGAAAAGGACCGCCGGGGCATCGGCACGTTCCAGCCCAAGGACGAAAAGAACCAGGACTCGACGGAGCTGACCGGCGACATCAATTACCGCAAGATCGCCGAGTACGGCTCCGATTCCGACCCCCGCGCCTTCAACTTCGACGGTGAACTCAACATCGCCAACCGCGGCATCGTGGAGTTCATCGAAGTCTTGAAGCTCGACGTGGCGTTCCTTTACGACTTGTTGGGCGCGTCGCAGGAGCACCTGATCAAGCCCAAGAAGTTCGCCCAGACCTACATCGACGAGGTGATCCTCGGCCACACCAACGAGCCGGAATACAAGAAGCTCCAGGGCAACGAAATGATGGAGGCGTTCCGCGACCGCACCATTAAGATCGACGTGCCTTACAACATCCGCCTGTCGGACGAAGTCAAGATCTACCTGAAGGACTTCGGCCCGGACAAGGTGAAGGGCATGCACATCGCGCCGCACACCATCGAAGTGGCGGCGATGTGGGCAGTGCTCACGCGCGTCGCGGAGCCCAAGAAGGCCGGCATCACCAAACTCCAAAAGCTCAAGCTCTACGACGGCAAGAGCATCCCCGGCTTCACCGAAGACTCGATCAAGGAGCTCAAGGAAGAGGCCCCGCGCGAAGGGATGCAGGGCATCAGCCCGCGCTACATTCAGGACAAAATTTCCAACTCCCTCGTCAGCCATCAGGCCGTGATCGACAAGGCGATCAACCCGTTCATGGTGATGAATGAGCTGGAAGGGGGCCTGAGCCACCATTCGCTCATCACCGATGAAGAGCTGAAAAAGGAATACAAGGAATTGCTGGTGGTGGTGCGTGAAGAGTACGAGGACATCCTCAAGGGCGAAGTCCAGCGCGCCATCAGCGCCGATGAGGACGCGATCAAGCGGCTGGCGACCAACTACATCGAGAGCGTGCGGGCGTACACGCAGCACGAGCGCGTGCGCAACCGCTACACCGGCCGCGACGAAGAGCCGGACGAGCGGCTCATGCGCTCGATCGAGGAGAAGATCGACATCCCCGACTCCCGCAAAGAGGATTTCCGCCAGGAGATCATGAACTACATCGGGGCGCTCGCCCTCGACGGCAAGAAGTTCGAGTACAACACCAACGCCCGGCTCCTTAAGGCGCTCGAGCTTAAGCTCTTCGAAGACCAGCGCGACACGATCAAGCTCAAGAACCTGGTCTCCAGCGTCGTGGACGACGAGACGCAGCAGAAAATCGACGTGGTCAAACAGCGGCTCATCAAGTATTTCGGCTACAACGAAACCAGCGCCACGGACGTGCTGAACTACGTCGCCAGCATCTTCGCCCGCGGCGACAGTAAGCAGGACGAATAGGAATTTGCGATTGGAGAGATTTGCGATTGCCGATCTGCGATTTGCGAATGAAATCCGGGAATTGAACTCTGAGATTTCAGATCTCAAATGTTGAATTTGAGATTTGGAATTTCCCCAATCGCAAATCGCAAATCGGCAATCGCAAATGTGATCCCCTTGAGCATGGCCACCGCAACCCGACGTTCCGGACTGACCCTGCTCGTGCTGGGTCTGCTGGGCATGGCGTTTTTCTGGGCGACCGATCCGCACTTCGGGCCGGCGGTGCATCGTCTGGCGGACCCGGCGGTGCGGGTGGACTGGCATCACTGGCTCTTTGTCCTGCGCGGGTCGCCTGATAACGCCGTCGATGCCGCGAATCAGGCGCTGACCGGCACGATCATGGGCTTCGCGGGGTCGGTCGTCGTAGTATTGGTGAGCCTGTGGCTGCTGACCCGCCGACGCGTCTGACGGGCGTGGCCCCGGTGGCTTGGGCTTTGCAACCTGCTTCGACGCAACGTGCTTCGACGGAAAGTGTGCCAACGCAATGGTCCTGAAAATTGAAAAAGACCACCAGCGCTTCCGGCAGATCGTCAAAGGCCGGATCCGCGAAGACCTCCGAAAGTTCCTCACCAAGGGGGAGCTCATCGGCAAGGAGGGCAAGCACCTCATCTCCATCCCCGTCCGCGGGATCGAGCTGCCGCACTTCCGTTACGGAGACAACTCCCAAGGCATCGGCACCGGCGACGGCAAGGAAGGCGACTCCGTCGGCAAAGGCCCCGGCAAGGGCCAGGGCGGCACCGAGCAGGGCCACCACCTGATGGAAGTGGATCTCTCCCTCGACGAGCTGGCCGATATCCTGGCCGAGGAGCTCAAGCTTCCGCGCATTGAGCCCAAGGGCAAACACCGGATCACGACGGTACGGGATAAGTACAGCGGCATCCGCCGGGTCGGCCCCGAGTCGCTCCGCCACTTCAAGCGCTCCTTCAAGGAAGCGCTCAAGCGGCAGATCATGCTCGGCAACTACGACCCGGACGACCCCGTCATCATCCCGCAAAAAAAAGATATCCGCTACCGAAGCTGGAAAGAGATCAAAAGCCCCCAGTCCAACGCCGTCATCGTCTTCATGATGGACGTCTCCGGCTCCATGGGCGAAGAGCAGAAGGAACTGGTGAGAATCGAATCCTTCTGGATCGACACCTGGCTCCGCAAGAATTACGAAGGCATCGAGAGCCGCTACATCGTGCATGACGTGAGCGCCAAGGAGGTGGACAAGCACACCTTCTACCATCTGCGCGAAGACGGCGGCACCAAAATCAGCTCCGCCTTCCGCACCTGCAAACAGCTCCTCGACAGCCACTACAGCCCGGATGAGTGGAACATTTACTTGTTCCATTTCAGCGACGGCGACAACTCCAGCGAAGCCGACAGCCGCGACTGCGTGAAGCTGCTCAAGGAACAACTGCTCCCCCAGTGCAACATGTTCGGCTACTGCCAGGTCGCCAGCGCCTACGGCTCGGGGAACTTCATCAATGTGCTTCACGAGCACCTGCGGAATCATGAGAAGGTTTTGACGAGCCGGGTTAATAGCAAGGACGATATTTACGACTCGATCAAGACGTTTTTTGGGAAGGGGCACTAAAAACAAGATGGGACCTGGCGAACTTGAGGAATTGCTACTGGAAGATCCGTTCGTCCCCATTCGCCTTATGTTGGCCAGCGGCGATTTCGTTCTTATTGAGTTTCGTGGACAGGCCGTCATCGTCGGCCTTACGCTGTATCTCGACCCAGGCTCCGCGGTGCATGCCGGCAGTTCGCCGAGGTTCAGGCTGATATCGGTGCCCAACGTATGTGTCGCCGAGCGGGTTGAGCGCCTTCCGCCCGCAAGGGGGCGTCGCGTAAGGTACTAGGCTTTTCAGCGTCAGTGAGGCAATAATGACCGCCCAAAAACTAACCGAGTTACTTTGGCGCGAACCATTCATCCCCGTTCGTTTCCGCCTCGATGATGGTGAAAACATCGTGATTGCGACGCCGTTACGGGCGCTTGTATCGGGCGAGAAACTCTATATCGGCTGGTCGAAGGACCCATTCGCTCCTCCCGAGAAACGTCGCCTCCGCGTTATTCCGGTCGAGCGAGTGGAAGAGGCAAAGGACATCGATCCCAAACGCCTCCGCCGGCGGCGATGAGCGCGCCATCCCCGCTTCAGTCTCGAATTGGAAGCAGGGCACGGCATAGAATTGGTCGGAGATTCGTTAGATGGCCTCACACACTCTCAGCCCCTTCCCCGACGAACTCCTCGCGGCCAAGAAGCAGATCCGCGAGCGGGCGCGGTCGTACGGGCTCGATTTCTTCCCCGTCATCTTCGAGATGTGCGATTACGAGCAGATGAACCAGATCGCCGCGTACGGCGGGTTCCCGCAGCGCTACCCGCACTGGCGGTTCGGGGCCGAGTATGAGGGCATCCGCAAGCGCCATCACTACGGCTTGGGCCGCATCTACGAAATGGTCATCAACAATGACCCGTGCTACGCCTACCTCCAGGAATCCAACCAGCTTGTGGACCAGAAGCTGGTCATCGCGCACGTCTACGGCCATGCCGATTTCTTCAAGAACAACCTCTGGTTCAGCCAGACCAACCGCAAAATGATGGACGAGATGGCCAACCACGCCACCCACGTCCGCAAGCACATCGAGAAGCACGGGCAGGACGTCGTCGAGCGCTGGATGGACGTCTGCCTGAGCATCGAGCACCTGATCGACCCGCATAGCATGTTCATGCAACGCGGCCCCAACGACACGCCGCACGAACAACCCAAGCGGCAGGAATCACAAGTCCAGCGCTTCAAGACCAAGGACTACCTCGACCGCTGGGTCAACCCCCCCAAGGCCTTGGAAGCCGAGGCCAAAAAACTCAAGAGCGAGCGCGATAAAATGCGCCACGCCACCCCGTCGCGCCCCACGCGGGACGTGCTGCTCTACCTCCTCGAACACGCCCGCCTGGAAGACTGGCAGGCCGACTGCCTGGGCATCGTCCGAGAGGAAAGCTACTACTACGCGCCGCAGGGGATGACGAAGGTAATGAACGAGGGGTGGGCAAGTTTTTGGCATTCCACATTAATGACCAAGCACTTCGTCGAGGCGAAGGAAGTCATCGACTACGCCGACCACCACAGCGGCACCGTCCACATGCCGCCGGGGAATTTCAACCCGTACAAGGTCGGCATCGAGCTCTTCCGCGACATCGAAGACCGCTGGAACAAGGGCAAGTTCGGCAAGGAGTACGAGGAGGCCGACACGCTGGGCGAGAAGAAGAAGTGGGACAAGGGCCTGGGCCTCGGCCGTGAAAAGATCTTCGAAGTGCGGCGAGTCTACAACGACGTGAGCTTTATCGACGAGTTCATGACCCCCGAGTTCATCGAGAAACACAAGTTCTACCAATATGGCCGCGACCCCCACACCGGCCAGCTCCGCATCATCAGCCGCGACCCGCAGCGGATTAAGCAGACGCTCCTCTACCAGCTCACCAACATGGGCCAGCCGTTCATCTACGTGGTGGACGGCAACTACGCCAACCGCGGCGAGCTTTACCTCGCCCACAAGCACAACGGCTTGGACATCGAAATCAAGTTCGCCGTCGAAACCCTGAAAAACATCTACAAAGTCTGGCAGCGCCCCGTCCACCTTCAGGCGAAGATCGACGACGACATGATCCTCTTCAGCTTCTCGGGCGATCAACCCAAGCAGCAGACCATCCACGACGACCTGCCGAAGCCGGCGCATCAGATTTGACGGCCGGAAAACACGAACGCGCCGTGGTGTGGGCGTACTCGCCCACCGTTTTCCTACCCCGTCGCACTGCCGGAATCCGACGCTGGGCGGGTACGCCCACCCTACATGCATCTGCTTAGATCGACCCGTGCCCCGCTTCCCGCAGCCGTTGCTCCGCCCACACTGTTTCCTCGGATGAAAGGCCTGCTTTCGGCGGCACGCTATAGTCCAAAATCAAATCGTAACCCACTGCATCGTACACCTGACCGACGGCCGCCTGAAGATCCAGTTCGACGTCCGGGTCGAGGCTCGACAGCGGGACTGGAATAGGCGGCAGAGGGTCTTGCAATGCAATCGGCCACACGCCGACGCTCGGCCGCTGATTGGCACGGCTGACAAACGAAAAATAGGGATGTGGCGGCAACCGCTGAGCCATCGGAACGCGGTGACCATGGCGCAACAGATCGATCTCGATCAGATGGGCGCTGCTCTGCAGAATGCGGCCGCGCTTGAGCAAATACTTGCGATACCCCCGGCCGGATTTGTTGGTGGGCGACATCACCTCAATCGCGCAAACCAATCGCCGCTCGGCGACATCGCGGATCTCGATGCTGCGCTGCGTTACCGGGCGGGGCATCACCGTTGCCATGGTTAGTGGCGCTACGAGTGTCGCGCCCCCGGTCGGCGCGCCGGTAGGGCGGGACTGCGCCACGGCTACGTCAGGCCGTGCTTCCACGGCATCAATCCAGACATCGTCTTCCGGCGCATCCCACATCACCCGCTCGTCCATCAAGGCCACATACTTGGGACGCAATTTTGGCGATAATTGCCGGGCGATCTCCGCGATGAATTGGCCGTGGAAGCTCATCCACGACGGCCCCTCCAAATACGGGTCCATTCCAGGAAACGGCGAGGGCATGCGATCCTTTCTGCAATCCTGCGCCCATGATACCGCGCGGACTTTGCCGCGAAACCTAAATCGACAGGGGCCGAATCGCACTTGGACCCGCGGCCAGACTGTGCTATCACTTAATCTTGCAACAACCATTCAGGGAGGCTCAACCATGCTCGCTCGTCTTACCGCCTTGCTCGTTCTTCTCGCTTCGCCCGTTTTCGCGCTCGGCCAGGCCCTAAGCGACCGCGTCCCGGCGGACGCGATTGTTTATCTCGGGTGGACCGGGAGCGAATCGCTCGGGCCCAAGTACAAGGGATCAAACCTCGAATCCGTGCTCGCAGAGTCGAACATCCCGGCGGTGTTCCAGCAGTTTCTGCCGCAGGTGTTTGACCGGATCGCGAAGGAGCAGCCCGACGCCGCGGAGCCGATCAAGATTTTCCGCGCCATCGCCGGGCCGATGTGGCGGCACCCCTCCGCCTTCGCCTTCCTCGGCGTCGATCTGCAAAACCCCAACGGCCCGCGGCCACATGCGCTGCTCGTCTCACAGGCGGGCGCCGAAGCCGCGGCGCTCCAGAAGCAGGTGAATGACCTGCTCAAGGCGCAGCCGCAGCCTCCATTCCCGGTACAGGTCGTTCGGGTGGGCGACCTCGTCGCGCTCACGGTCGGCTACGACAAGGGCGAAGACGCCCTCGCCGGCGGGGCGAACGGCCCCAAGGCGCTGACCACCAATCCCGAATTCACCAAGGCCCTGGCCCAGGTGGACAAGGACGCCGTGATCACGGGGTACGTTGACGTCGCCGGCCTGCTCAACCTCGCCGGCGAACTCGCCAAGATGGCCCCGCAGGAAGCGCAGGACATGTACCCGAAGGTGAAGGATGCGCTGGGGCTGGAAGGCGTTCATCAAATTATTTGGACCCAGGGCTTCGATGGCAAGCAGTGGGGCTCCCGCGCGTTCGTTGCGGCCCCCGATCCGCGGCCGGGTCTACTGGGCACCTTGATGCAGGGCAAGCCGATTTCCGATGAAGTGCTCAAGGCGGTCCCGCAGAACGCCACCATCGCCGCGGCGGGGCGGTTCGACGTCGCCGGCTTCATCTCCGCCCTCCGCACCGCGGTCGGCAAGGTCGACCCCAACGCACAGCAACAATTCGATCAGGTGCTCGACCAGGCCAACCAGACCGTCGGCATGGACGTGCAGAAAGACCTGCTCGCCACCCTGGGCGACGAGTGGGCCTACTACATCGACCCGGCGGTCCTCGGCAAAGGCGCCATGGGGTTCACGCTCGTCAACCGCCTCAAGGACCCCGCGAAGGCGGAGGCGGCACTTACCAAGCTCGAAGACTTCATCAACAAGTTCGCCGCCCACCAGCTCAAGCAGGAGCAGGTCACCATCGCCTTCCGCCGCTCGAAGGTCGGCGGGTTGATGATTCACTACCTCGCCGTCCCCGCGATCACTCCCGCGTGGGCCATCGCCGATGGCAACCTGTACGTCGGGCTCTACCCCGAGGTAGTCGCCTCCGCCGCGGCGCAGGTGAGCGGCAAGGGCAAGTCGATCCTCGATAACCCCGCGTTCATTGCGATGCGCGAGCACGTCGGCGGCGCGAACAAGCTCACCGGAGTGGGGTTCATGGATCTGCCGCGACTCGCGCCCGATTCCTACCCGTCGTGGGTCGTGGTCTCCCGCCTGATCGGCATCGGCGACATGATGGGCATCCAATCCCCGATCATGGTGCTGCCGCCGTTGAATAAGCTCATGCCGTACCTCGCCCCCGCCGGGCAGGCGAGCTGGGCGGACGCCCAGGGCCTTCACATTCGCTCGATCTCCCCCTTCCCCGGCAGCGAAATCCTCGGCTCCGACCCGGGCGGCATGTCAACTTTCCAGCAGGCAACGATGGTCAGTATCCTGCTGCCCGCACTCAACCGTGCCCGAGGCCAGGCCAACCGCGTGAAGAGCGCAAGCAACCTCCGCCAGATCGGCTTGGGCGCGATCATGTACGCCAACGCACAAAAGAACGGCGTGTTTCCCAAGGATTTCGGTGAGATGCTCGCAACGCAGGACCTGACCGCGCAGGTGTTCGTGAACCCCGCCGGCACGACCTCCGTCCCCCCGGGCCTGACGCCCAAGCAGCAGGCCGATTGGGTGAAGGAAAACAGCGACTATGTTTGGAACGGCGCGGGCAAAAACAACACGGTCGGCGCGGATGTCCCCTTAGCCTGGGAGAAGCCGGAAACCGCCACGGACGGCATCAACATCCTCTTCGGCGACGGCCACGTGGAGTTCCAGGACATGCAGTCAGCAATGGAGACGATCCAAAAGGGCCAGCAGAAGGCGCCCGACTCGGGCCGCACCCCGCGCCGCCCGCGGCCGGGGGATGGGCTTTAGGCTTTGCCGTCTTAACGCCTCGTCTGCCTGATTACGGGCCGAGTCGTCCCGGTCGGAGCGCGAAATATCGTGCGCGGGCCGGAACGGCACATCGCGCCGCCGGTTGCAAAGTCGTGGCACGGGTTTTCAACCCCTGCGGAGTGCGTGAGAGAAAGAGCGGTTACCGCCTCTTCACGCATCTCGCACTGGTTGAAAACCCGTGCCACGACGGAGTTTCTCTTGACACGCCACGTCGTGGGTTCGGCATAAGTAACCAGAAATTTTCGGCAGGTCACGGCTTTGCCGCACCATTCACGCTCGTCTCTTCCTCAGTAGCTTGAGGGTTGCGCTTCGGCCGCTTTCCCCGCGAGCAAAGCGGTAGGGTAATCGTGAACGCCGCTCCCCGGCCGACACCTTCGCTTCGGGCGCACACCGAGCCGCCGTGATGGTCCACGATGCTTTTTACGATGGACAGCCCCAAACCCAGCCCGCCGTGCTTACGGGTGATCGAGGAGTCGGCCTGCCAGAAGCGGTCGAAGACCTTGGGGAGCAATTCGGGGGCGATGCCGTCCCCCGTGTCGATGACCTCGATGCTCGCCTCGCGGCCGCGGCGGCGCAACTCCACTTCCGCGCGGCCCCCGGCGGGCGTGAACTTGATGGCGTTGGAGAGCAGGTTCGACACCGCCTGCCGCAGCCACGTGGCATCGCCCATCACCACCAGCGGCGGCTTCGCGCCCCGCGCCGCGATGGTCACGCCCTTTTCCTCGGCCATCGGCGCGATGGTATCCAGCGTCGCCTTCACCACCGCCGACAGCTCCACGAGCTGCGGCTCGACCTGAATTTTGTCGTGCGCGATGCGCGAGGCGTCCAGCAAATCTTCCACCAGGCGCGACTGCTCGCTGGCGCAGCGGATGATCGTGTCGAGTGCGACCGCTTCCTCCTCCGCGCCCAGCATGCCCGCCTTGAGCAGCTTGGCCCACAGCAGCACCGCGCCGACCGGCGTGCGCAGCTCGTGGCTGATGGTCGCGAGGAAGTCGTCCTTGGCCCGGTTGGCCGACTCGGCTGCGGCCCGCGCGCGCGATTCCGTAAGGTCCGTCGCGAGCAAACAAACCAGATTCGTCCCCTCCAGCGTCAGCGGGTTGAAGGTGAGATGCGCAGGGATCTCACGCTCCCCGCCGGACAGCAGCTTGAACTCCCCGCGCACGCAGCCGCCGAGCCCTTCCCAGAGCATCGCCCGGAGTTGACCTTCGGCGTCCGGGGCGACGAACCGGAATATGGATGCCCCGATGACTTCCGCGACGGGAAGGGAGAGCATCTCGGCAAAACAGCGGTTGCAGTAGAGGATCGTGCCGCCCGCGTCGATGGTCGCCGCCCCCTGGGCCATCGCCTCGACGAACACCCGGTAGGAATCGTTTCCCCCACGAAGGGCGCAGACCTGCTCGCTCCCCGTGGGCCCGACGACTAACGCGTCCACCTCATCCGCGTGGATGGCGCGGAGGGTGTCTTCCGCGGCCTTCAGGCGGGCCCGCAGCGCCTCGCGCCGGGGTCGCGAGACTTCACGTACGGCTGATGGGTCTTGCATCCGTCTATCCCTTCCGGCTGGGTGAAAACGCGCACCCGCGGGGGAGCCGGTCTCCTCCGGGGGCTAATTTGTATTGGTTCCCTGCTCCCCGTAATCGTGTCATTGCGCTCCGTCCGCCCCGATGGAGCGCGGGCGAAGATCCAGCCCGACCAGTGCGCGGCCCTCGTTGGACAGGTCCCCGATGATCTTTTCGATCGGCACGGGCAGCTTCCGCACCAGGGTCGGGACCGCCAGGATCTGATCCCCCGCGGCCAGTTGCGGGTTCTTCAACAGATCGATCACCTCGATGCGGTATCGCCCGGCCAGATGCGTCTCGCAGATTTTCTTCAAGTTGCTGAACGCCCGCAAGCTCTTGGGCGACTGCCCCGCGACGTACAGCCGCAAATCCCAGAATTTCGCGTCGTCGCCCTTCGCATCTTCCCGCGGCTCTTTTGCGGCCTTGAGTCCCTTCGCTGCCTTCATCTCAAAATCTCCCTGTCGCGTCGCACCGCCGCCATGCCGTGCCCGTTTTCGTTCCCCCTCGCCGTCCCCGTGCCGGCACTCCGGCTTCGGGCCATCTCGGCGCGGTCCCCGCCGGCCTTTTCTCGGCGCAGCCGGTCGATCGCGACCTCGCTGAGCACTTCCTCCCTTTCGGCTTCGAACGCCGCCCGGAGCGCCAGCACCTGCGCCTCCATCGCCTGGCGCTTTTGCTTCAACAGGCGCTGCCTGCGGGCGACTTCCTTAAGGCCCTTCAGTTCGTCGGCGGCCTCCCTTGCAACCTGCGCGACCCGTGCCGAGCCGGTGAGCATGCCCGCCGGACCGAGATAGACGTCCACGAGCTTTATGCCGCGGGAGGTAATGAGGAACTCGCGGACCTGGTTGGAATGGGCCATGCCGCGCGATTTGAGGACGTAGATCCCACGGTTGCGCTCGCCGTTATGCTCGAGGTCGCGCAGGAGTAGCCACGTGTCCACGAGGGACGAGACGCTCACGTCCGTCCCCTCCAGCGTCTGTCCCCCGGAAGTCAGGTTGGTGAGCAGGGCCGTGATCTGCCGCATCTTCAGGAAATCGACCAGCCGCAGCAGCATCGCCCGGACTTCGGGCAGGCTTCCCGCCGTTGCGAGATTGCTGATTGGGTCCACCACGACCGCGCGGGGCTGGAAGTCGGCGATCTTCTTGTGCACGGTGGCCAGATGGGTCTCGAGGCCGTAGAGGGTCGGGCGCGAGGCATGGAAGCGCAGCTTTCCGCTGGCGACGTGCCGCCCCAGGTCCAGCCCGATGGACCGCATGTTGCGGAGGATCTGGTGGGGCGACTCTTCGAACGCGAAGTAGAGGCACCGCTCGCCGCGACGGCAGGCGGCATCCGCGAAATGGGCCGCCAGCGTGCTTTTCCCCGTGCCCGCGGTCCCCGAAACCAGGATGCTGCTTCCGCGAAAGTATCCCTTGCCGCCGAGCATCGAGTCGAGGTCTTTCACACCGGTCCCGACGCGCTCGCTGCTGGCTTGGTGTTCGAGCCCCGCGGAAGTGACGGGGAGGACGGAGATGCCGTCTTCGTCGATCAGGAACGGGTATTCGTTGGTGCCGTGGGTCGAGCCGCGGTACTTCACCACCCGCAGCCTGCGGGTCGAGACCTGCTCGATGACACGATGGTCGAGGGAGATGACGCAGTCGGAGACGTATTCCTCGAGCCCCTGGCGGGTAAGGGTCGCTTCGCCGCGCTCGCCCGTGATGATCGCGGTGACGCCCTTCTCCTTCAGCCACCCGAAAAGCCGGCGCAGCTCGGCCCGCAGGATTGCGTGGTTCGCCAACCCCGAGAACAGCGACTCGAGCGTGTCCAGCACCACGCGTTTGGCGCCGACGGAATCAATCGCGTAGTTGAGGCGGATGAACAGGCCTTCGAGGTCGTAGTCGCCGGCTTCCTCGATTTCCGAGCGCTCGACGCGCACGTGATCGATGACAAGCTTTTTGCGGGCGACGAGCGAATCGAGGTCAAAGCCCAGTGAAGTGACATTCTGCGTGACGTCGCGCACCGGCTCCTCGAAGGTCATGAGGACGCCGTTTTCGTTGAACTGCGTCGCGCCGCGAACGAGGAACTCGATGCCGAAAAGGCTCTTGCCGCACCCCGCGCCGCCACATACCAGCGTGGGCCTTCCCCGCGGCAGCCCGCCGAGCGTAATTTCATCGAGTCCGGAAATTCCGGTGGGGGATTTGGGCAGGGGGGTTCGGGAGGCACGGATGTTCTTTCTTATGGTGCCCATGGGATACGTGTTAGTAATCACTACGGGAGAAAGAACATAGGGGTTGCGACTAAGGTTTTTCTTCCGCAGAATTCTGCATTCCCTTAGCGCGGGGCGATGTGTGCGACCACCCATAATTCGGGCAGGCGCTACTGCGTTACGGATTCAACCGGCCGCGGGGGCGTATCGCCGGAATGGCGCGCCTTGCCAAAAAGCATTAGAAGCGCCGGCAGCACCACTAGCACCAGCGGCAGTTGCGCGACCAATCCCGCGATGATCGCGATCGCCAGCGGCTGCAACATCCCCGAGCCCTGCCCGATGCCCAGCGCCAACGGGAGCAGCGCGAGAATGGCCGCGGTCGTCGTCATCGCGATCGCGCGCATCCGGTAATTCCCCGCCGCGATCAGCCGAGCGCGGGGCTCGCCTTCGGTCAGCGTGTCGGCGTACTCCGAATAATAGAAGATCGCCACTTCCGTCACGTTGCCGACAATCATCACCATGCCCATCAGCGACGAGATGTTCAATTGCGTGCCCGTCAGCCATAGCCCCACGAAAACGATCGCAATCGCCAGCAGTGTCGTCAGCATGATCGCCACCGCGACGCGGAAGCTCTCGTACAAAAATAGAAGAAGCAGGAACACCAGTGCCGCGGCCGCGGCGATCACCTTCACCAGCCCGGCGAAAGCCTGCTGCTGCTGCTCGTACAACCCGCCGAGCTTGTAGCGCACGCCGGCCGGGATAAGCCCCGGCGTGTCGAGTACCTGCTTCACGTCGCGGATCGTCGAGCCCAGGTCGCGGTCACTGCGCCCGGTGACGGCGACCATCAGCTTGAGGTCTTCGCGGGTGATTTCCGGCTGGCCGGTGATGACCGTCAACTTCGCCACGCGGCTGAGCGGGAACAAATGCCCGTCGGGCGCGCGGAGCTTGAGCCGGCCAATGTCGGGCGTGGTCTTGCGCACCGCCGCCGGCACCCAAACGCGCACGCCCACGAGCTTGGGGCCTTGCTGGATCTGCGTGGTGACGCTGCCGCTGACGAGATCACCCAGGCTCTTGGTCAATGATTCCGGGTCCACGCCTTCCAGCGAGGCTTTCACGCGGTCCACTTCCACGTCGATGGCGTCACCCGCGGGGACGACGCCGCTCTTCATGTCCTTCACGCCTTCGACCTTTCCCACCGCCGCCGCGACTTTCAAGGCAAGCGATTGCAGTTGCTTCTGGTCGTCGGAATATAAGTTGACCACGACCGGCTGGGGCTTGCCCGCGAGGTCGCCGATCAGATCTTCCATGAGCTGCGCCGTCTCGATTTCCAGCCCAGGGATGGTGCCGGCGATTTTTCCTTCCACTTCCTTGCGCACGTCCGCGATGGGCCGCCGCGGCAGGGGCTTAAGGCGGACGAAAAAGTCGCCCGTGTTGGACTCGCTCAAGTCGCCGCCCAGGCTGTAGCCGGTCCGGCGGGAATAGGTCTGCACCTCGGGCGTCTGGGCCAGGATCCCCTCCACCTGCCGCAACATGCGGTCGGTCTCGGTGACGGAAGTGCCCGGCGGCCCAATGTAATCGATGATGAACCCGCCCTCGTCCACCGTCGGCATGAACCCCGACTCCAGCCGCTGGTACAGAAAATACCCCGCGCCCAGGAGCAGCAGCATCGGCAGCAGCACGACGCCCGGCCGCGCCAGCACCGCCGACATCAGCCGCCCGTACGCGCCGCTCACGCGCCGCGCCGCCGGGCCCTCTTCCGTCGCAGTCGATGGGGGCTCGGGGTTCGGGGTTCGGGGTTCGGGCGATGCGGAAGCGGGCGTTTCCCCTGAACCCTGAACCTTCAACCCTTCCGTCCCTCTCTTTGGCTTGAGCCAGCGAGACGCGATCACTGGGATCGCCAGCCATGCGACGAGGAACGAGACGACGAGGCTCGACGCCATCGCCAGCGAAAGCGCCGCGAAGAACGCCCCGGCCACGCCGATCATGAAAGCGGGGGGGATGTGAATGATGATCGTCGAAAGCGACGAGCCGATCAGCGGCTTGCTGAATTCGTCCGTCGCCTCGAGCACCTGGCGCTTCGCATCCCCCGCGGCCCCGCCCTTCGGGGCGTGCAGTCGGCGGACGATGTGCTCGGACATCACGATCGCGTCGTCGATGATCAACCCCACCGCCGCGGCCATTCCGCCCAGCGTCATGATATTGAAGCTCTGCCCCAGCAGGTACAGCAGCAGCGCCGTCACCCCCAGCACCACCGGCACCGCCATCGCCGCCACGAGCGTGATCTTCCAATCCCGCAGGAACAGCAGCAGCACCAGCGCCGCCAGCCCCACGCCGATCAGCACCGCATCCCGCACGCTGTGCGCGGAGGCGACGATCAGGTCGCTCTGGTCGTACCAGTTGACGATTTTCACGTCCTTCGGAAGCGTCTTCAGCTCGGTGGCAATGAGGTCGCGCACGCCTTTGGCGATGTCCACCGTGTTGCCGCCAGGCTGCTGGTAGACGTTGAAAAGGACCGCGTCATGCCCGTCCGCGGTGGAGCGGATGAATTGCGGCGCGGGTTCGCGCGTCACGTCCGCCACGTCGCCCAGCCGCACCACGCCGGCGGGCGCGGGGCCCGTGGAATTCCCGGACGCTGCGCCGCCGCCCAGGCGCAGGACGGTCGCGCCGATTTCATCCACGCTCTTGAGCCGCGTGTCGGTGATGACGAGGTAGAGCTTGTCGTGGTCTTCGAGGCGGCCGACGGCGGTGAGCACGTTCGACGCCGAAAGCGCCGCCGCCACGTCCGAAATCGCCAGGCCGTGCGCCTGCAAGCGTGCGGGATCCGTAGTGACGCGAAATTCCTCGATCGCGCCGCCCGTCACGTCCACCTTCGCCACGCCCGTGACGGTGGAGAGCAGGGGGCGGATCTGGTACTGAGCGAGGTCGCGCAGCTCGGTCAGCGGCCGCGAGTCGGACGTGATGCTGTAGGCGATGACCGGGAAGACCGTCGGGTCCATCCGCTTGACGTCGAACGACGTGCCCTGCGGCATCGAAGGGAGCAGCCGATTCACCTGCGACTGCGCCTGGAGCAACGCGGCGGCCATGTCCTCGCCCCAGTCGAAGTTGAGCCAGACCTGCGCGCTGCCCCGACTCGTCGCCGACTGCACGCCGCGAACGCCCGGGATCGCCCGCAGCGATTCCTCGACCGGCCGCGTGACCTCGACGGCCATCCGCTCCGCCGGCCGTTCACCGGCTTCAAGGTCGATGCGCAATCGCGGAAACGTGACGCGCGGGAAGAGCGAGGCCGGCAGGATAAACGACCCCAACAGCCCACCCAGCACGAGCGCGCCAAGCAAAAAGAGAATGGACCGGGCATGCCGGCTGGCCCAAAACGCAACCTTCACGCCCGACCCTCCGTTGCCGCGTCACGCCCCTTCGTGGCATGGGCGGCCCGCCCATGGGTCGCGGTACTCCGCGACGATTGATCGCTACTCCGATCAATAAGAGCAAGAGCGAAGCGACCTTTGAAGGCCGGAAGATCGCCAATCTGGGATTGGTTCGGCGGAGTACCGCCGCCACGGGCGGGCCGCCCGTGCCACGGGAATGCTGCGGACGACGGCTGCGTCCCCGCGGGTCGCGACCCCGCAGGCTGCGTTTCGGCCGGCTGTGAACTTGCGGGTTGTGTTTCCGGGGGTTGTGTAGCCGGGGTTTGTGTAGCCGCGGGCTGAGTCCCGGCGGGCTGAGTTTCACTTGGCTGAGTTTCGGCCGGTTGCGTTTCGGCCGGCTGCGTTCCCGCCGGTTGGGCTTGGGTGGGACGGGTACTTGCCGGCTCCGTGGTTGCCGGTGGAGTTGGCGTCTCCTGCACCTTCACCCCCATCCCATCTTCCAGCTCCGCGTTGCCCACGACCACCGCCGCGTCACCCTCCGCCACATCGTCGGCGATGATCTGCACTTCCTGGTCGTTCTCGATTCCCGTCTTCACCGTGTGCTTGACGACCTTGCCGTCCTTCACGATGAACAACGTGGAACCCCCTTCGCCGGGCAGCACCGCATCGCGCGGGACGATCAGCCCCGTGGCCGTCGTCCGCGCCGTCTTTGCGACGACGAAGCTTTCGAGCAGGAGCCGCGCGCCCGGCGGCAGCGCGACCATCACGTCCGCCAGCCGCGTCGTCGGGTCGAGGCGCTGGCCGATCAAT
Source organism: Phycisphaerales bacterium (assembly GCA_028288775.1). Taxonomy (GTDB): domain Bacteria; phylum Planctomycetota; class Phycisphaerae; order Tepidisphaerales; family Tepidisphaeraceae; genus RYN-428. Next base: position 19,333 of record JAQGHP010000134.1, read on the forward strand.
CGGATTTGGCCTTCGATCGACTCGCCCGTGGCGTCGTCCGTGCGGCTAAGCCGCACCGGCTGCCCGGGCTTGAGAAACGCGAGGTCCGACGGCTCCATGCCGAGCCTCACTTCAATGCGATCGTTCGCGGCGATCTCCACCAGCGGCCCGCCGATCGGCACCACCTGCCCGAGCTGCACGTCCACCTTGCTGACCACTCCCGGCGCATCCGCCTTGAGCTGCCGCGGCCCGCCCGCGCCGCCTTGCTGAAGGCTCTGGAGGCGGCCGGTGGCCGTCCGCACCGCGTTCTCGGCGGCGTTGAGATCCGCATTGGTTGCGAGCTTCTGGTCGTAGCGCTTTTTGACAAGTTGCAGGTCGCGCTCGGCGGCATCGACCGCGTTGCGGGCTTCTTCCAATGCCAGCGCGGTCGCCGCACTCCCCTCCACCTCGACGAGCGGCTGCCCCGCCGCGATCGTCTGCCCCGGGGCCACCAGCACCTTGGTCACGCGTGATTCAAACGGCACCGACACCACGCGCGTCTCGGCGGGCGGCGCGACAACCGTTCCGTACGCGGTGATCTGCTCCGAAATCGACCCCTTGCGCACGGGTGCGACGCTTACTGTTGGGATCGGCTCCGCGTCCTTTTTCTCCGGCGCAGCGGCGCTCGAACCCGCGCCGCGCCGGCCGATCCAATACCCGCCGCCCGCCGACGCCAGGACCGCGACAACCAACAGAACCCATGCGATCGTCGACTTCATCGGCGCGCCTCCGCGGTTGTCGGGCGAGTCGCCGGTCCCGCGGCCGGCGGATCGGGCAAATACCTTCCCGTCGCAATTTCCAAAACCACCTTGTTGTCCGCAAGCTGCTGCTTGAGCTTGAGTAGGTCGATCCGCTTTTGCGCCAGATCGTTTTGCGCGGTGTAGAAACTGAGCACGTCGAGGTTCCGCTCCCCCATCGCCAGCTCGTACGTCTTCACCAACTGCTCCAGCGCCGGCACCGCCTGCTCCGTCGCGGCAATCTGCTCGACCCCCGACCGAATGTCCGCCAAAGCCTGCGCCGCCGCCGCCCGGGAGTCGATGATGCGCCCCGTGTATTCGTTGAAAAGCTGCTCCCGCGTGACACCTTGGATCGCGATGTTCCCCTGGTTCTGATCGAAGACGGGAAGATCGACCGTCACGCCGAAGCCCGTGCTCTGCACGTTGGTGTTGTCGCGGGCCTGGTGGATGCCGAAGGTGATCTTGGGGAACTGCGCCAGCACCGTGGCCCGCAATGTCTCTTCCTGACTCTCGTACCCCAGGCGCAGGCCCTGCAAATCCAGTCGCCGCTGGTCGATGCCTTCGATCAATTCCCGATCGGGTGGGAGATCGAGCGTGCTGGGCAGGGCGACTTCCGGCGCGATCCGCACGTCCGCGTCCGCCGGGAATCCCAAGGCCTGATTCAACACCAATTGCTGGTGCCGAAAATCGTGCTGCGCGATAAGGAAATCCCCGTGCGCCTTCTGCGCCGCGGCCTCCGCGGCGGACGATTCCAGCACCGTCCTGTCATGCGACTCCACCGCCCGCCGAATCAGCGCCGCATTCTCGGATAGTCGCGTGTCCACCGCCGCGGCCTGCTGGAGCTGCGCCCGCAGCGCGACGAGATCATAAACGGCTTTCTTGGCGGCCTGCGCGATTTGCCACTCCTGCCATGCGATGTCGAGCTCGATCGCCTTGTACTGGTACCGCGCCGCGGCTTCCTTGGCCTGATGGGTAATGAGCGCCGTGACTTCCCAGCTCACGCCGACGTTGTATGCCGTGACGGTGCCGGTCGTGTCACCGCCGGTGACCGGGTCGAGCGTGAAATCGAGCGTGGGATTGGGAAGCAGCCCCGCCTGGAGCAGCTGCGCGGAGCTCAGCGCCCGCCGATCGCGCTGCGAGCGCAGGGAGGGGTTGGCGATGACCGCCACCACCGCCGCCGATTCCGGGGTGAGGCCCCGGCGAAAGTCCACAGTCACGGGCGGGAGCATTGGGTGCCGCAGCTTTTGTGCCCGCGCTTGCAGCTCGTCGGGTGGGATCGCGGCGATCGCCTTCTCCACCGCCGGCCGCGTGAGCGGCTTGGCGTGGTATTGCGCGCAGCCCGCCGTAGCGAGCATCGCCAGCAGAAACAACAGGAATCGCGCTCTCACGTCCCTCATGTTCTCCATAACCGCCACCCCGTTCAACTTACGACGCCATTGCGGACCGGCGAAGCTTATTGCGCAAATGATGAAATGAACATGAACGCCGAAAAATACCCGTCCCGCCCACGAACGGGAAGGCCGGAAACAGCGCGGTAGCCTTCAGGCCCGGGTGCCGAGCATGCCGTTGCGGCGAGTCCAACTCCAAACGCTTCGACGCCATTGCTGTATCGCCCTCGACTGCCGAATACTACTCTCCCGCTCTCTCGTACTCGGGGGAGAGGGCAGGGGTGAGGGGCCGAGCGTGAGGTCGCGCTGATTGCAATGAACGCGCAACTCGTCGCTCCGCCCCTCACCCTAACCCTCTCCCCCGAGTACGAGAGAGAGGGCACCGGAGGCGCGATCTAGCACGCCATTGCGATTGCGGTACATTGGACGAACCGGCGTATTCGCCGCACGAACGGCTCAACAAAGGAAAAGATATGACCCTCGACGAAGCGATCGCCCGGCTGCGGGAGTTGAACGAGACCGTCCCGATTCCGCAGCGCCTCCCGACGGAAGCGGAAGTATCTGCCGCCGAGCGCGAGCTGGGGCATCCATTCCACCCCAACTTCCGCAAATATCTCCTGGAGGCCAGCGACGTCGTATATGACACCAAGGAACCGGTGACGATCACCGACCCGGATTCCCACACCCACCTGCAAACCGTCTGCGAGGACGCCTGGGAACAGATGGAAGTCCCCAAAAAGCTCCTGCCCATCTGCGAAGACAACGGCGACTACTACTGCATGAACAAGAAGGGGGAGATCGTCTTCTGGTCGGGCGATGGGGCCACCGACGAAAAATGGCCAAGCCTCGCCGCGTGGATCGAAGAGGTGTGGATCGGGGAAGGGGAGGTAGCGGGGGAGGATAATGAGTGAGAAGTGACATGCCCGAAATCTACATCAGCACCGACGTCGAAACCGACGGCCCCATCCCCGGCATGAACTCCATGCTGAGCTTCGCCTCCGCGGCGTTCCGCGCGGACAAAACACAGGTTGGCACTTTCTCCGCCAATCTTCACACGCTCGAAGGAGCATCCGCCGATCCGAAAACCGCCGCATGGTGGAAGACGCAGCCGGAGGCTCGGGCCGCGTGCCGCACGGACCTCGAGCAGCCGCAGGAGGCCATGCGCCGCTACGTGGAATGGATCGCCACCCTCGGCGGCAAGCCCGTTTTCGTCGGCTACCCCGCCGCGTTCGATTTCCTGTTCGTCTACTGGTACCTCATCCGTTTCACCGGCGCCAGCCCATTCTCGCACTCGGCCCTGGACATCAAGACCTACGCGATGGCCATGCTGGGCACTGAGTATCGCGAATCCACCAAACGCAACATGCCGCGAAGATGGTTCGACGACCAGCCGCATACGCACGTGGCGCTCGACGACGCGATCGGGCAGGGATTGTTGTTTTGCAACATGCTGGCGGAGAATCGGGGCCGGACTGCGGGGAAGCGGAAATGGCGCGCGGGAAATGCGGGAACGCGAATCAGGCAGACGATCCGGATTCAGAGGAACAGGCTCGCGTCCACCCGAAACCGCGCCACGAGCGCCTTGATGTGCGACTTCGACAATTCGCGCTCGCCGCCAAGGAACATCGAGACGGCGGACTCGCTCCCGATGATTCGGCCCATCTGCGCCTGCGACAGGTTGTTCGTGTTCATGATCGCCCTTAGCGCCTCTTGCGGCGACAGATGAACGCCCGCCGGGGTATGGTTCTCGTCCTCATACTTGTTCACCAGTAGAATAAGCGTGTCGAGGTAGTCACTGATCCCGCCGTCGTGTTCCCGCCCCATCAATTCCCCGATAATCCCGACGGCCTTTTCGTGCTCGTCATCGTCCTTGATCGGCTTGAGGGGGAACCGGCGGATCAGGTTCATGTACGTGTCGGCCTCGGAGCGCTTGCCGACTTTCGCCTTGATTGCCATTACGTCACCTCGCATCAAATGTCGTTTTTCCAGTTGTTCCTACTGTATTCCTTGTGATCGAGCACGTGCGTTATCAGCACGGTCTGGCGCGGGTAATCGATCAGAGTGACGATACGATACTTGTTCCCGCCGACGTCAAATATCGTGGCCGTCCGTTTTGATTTCGTGTTGCGCGCCACGTCGGTCTGGCCGAACAACGCCTTGACGTCCTGAAAAGTCCGCCAGCTTGCTTTGCGCGTCAACTTGAACCAATCGTCAAAAGCGCCCGCATGTCCGCGGCGCTCTGGCTTTGCTTCGTAGAACGCCCGAAGCCTGTTTCGGCTGATCACGTTCACGACTTCACATTATGCGAAGTGACTGCGAAAATGTCAAGGCTTGGCTTCACAAAACGCGAAGAGCCCCCGTTGCGCCGACCCCGCATTCGTCACGCCCTATTTGACCGGACCTCACACCCCCAGCGGCATTCCCTGCTCGAACGCCGACTTCACATGCGGCCGGTTCATGAAATAGAGAACCAGCAGGGGCCAGATCAGGTAGATTATGGAAACGCCGATCCCGCCGTAATAGCTGATCACGTGCATTTTCTGCGTCATCGCCGCCTGCGCCTGCGGCATGCTCTGGATGCCCTTCTGAAACGCGGTCTCCGAGCGCGAGCCCGTCACCGTAAAGTTCAGCGCGAGGCCGACGACCGTGGTCGCGATGCCGAGGATCGCGTACGCGACCAATACCTTCCGTGCCGAGGCCTTGAGCGAGATCGCGCCGATCCCTCCCCACAGGAGCATCACCGAAGTGAGCATCGAAACCAAAAGGCTGCCGACCATGATCCCGATGAGCAGCGAATCCGCCCGCATGGCATCCATCACGGGGTTGGGCATAAAGCCGGCGCCAAGATATTGCGGAATGCTGCAAAGCTCGCCGAGCACGCCGATGCTGCCGAAGACGATCGCGAGCACCGCGATCACCGTAACGGAAGTCGGCCGCGGGCTGGGTATGCGGATCCCGGCGGAGGCGTAGGACAGCGGGTCGTTGGGGGGCGGTAGTTGGCTCATGGATGTGTCTCCCGTTTTCGCAGAGGATACGTCGGGCGTTTCGACTGACAAGGCGCACGCGGCAAGGATTACCAATTACGTAATGGAACAGCCATGCTCGTCATCCGTTGGACACCGCCGTTGGACCTTTGCTTTTCGGCTGCTCCGCTCGAGCTTCGAACGGTGATGGCCCAGATTCGTGCTGTTGCCACAGGAAAGGCAGATCGCGTCGCAATACAGGCCGATTCGACGGCCGACCCGCGGCCGTATTTGCGGTGCTTGGAACTGTTCACGGTTGAACGCGGCAGCGGACCCACGAAAGTATCGGTGGAAGGTACAGCCGTGAACGTCGCCGGCTCGGGAGGACATCTGGAAGTGTTCGCCTCGTATTTCGACTTCGCAGACGACCACCCCTCGGGCTTCCACACCCACTTTGAGTATTTCGACGGCAACGCGTGGATTGCCGCCGATTCCATTTCCTTGGTGGTCATGGTTCGCTAATGTGAGAATATATGTTCGGCTCCCACCTCTCCATCTCCGGCGGAATGCACAACGCCCTCCTCGAAGCGGAAAAACTCGGCTTCGACACCGTTCAGGTCTTCACCAAGAACCAGCAGCAGTGGAACTGTCCCCCGTTGGGGGAGGAGGTGGTGGGGCAGTGGGCTTCGCATTGCAAGCGGCTGAAATTCAAAAAGACCGTCAGCCACGACAGCTACTTGATCAACCTCGCGTCGCCGGATGAGGCGCTGCGGGCGAAGAGCATTGCGCTCTTTGCCGAAGAGCTGCGGCGATGCATGGCGCTGGGCATTCCCAACCTCGTCACCCATCCGGGGGCGCACATGGGGGAAGGCGAGGAAGTCGGGCTCCGGCGGGTCGCGGCGTCGCTGGATTCCGTTCATGCGCAGGTGCCGGTGGACGGTGTCATCACCTGCCTGGAAATCACCGCCGGGCAGGGGAGCTCGCTGGGGTATCGCCTCGAACACCTCGCGACGATTATCGAGCTGGTGAAGGAGCCGAAACGGCTGGGGGTTTGCCTGGACACCGCCCACCTCTTCGCGGCGGGGTATGATTTCCGTGGCCGCAAGTACGCGAAGTTCCGCAAGGAACTCGATGCCACCATCGGCGTGCGGGCCGTGCGGGTGCTGCACCTGAACGATTCGAAGAAGGACCTGGGGACGCGCGTCGATCGCCACGACCACATCGGCAAAGGCTTCATCGGCGTCGAAGGCTTCCGGCCGTTCGTGCGGGACGAGGCATTCGCGAACATCCCCAAAATCCTCGAAACGCCCAAGGACAAGGATCCGGAAAGCGGGCGGGAGTGGGATGCGATTAACTTGGAAACGCTGCGCGGGCTGATGTGACTACGTCCGTCATGGGGGACAACTGTTTGCTGCTTCTCGCGCAGATAGATCTCCATGCGGGCTGAGGCATTGTTTACTGCTGTTCGCGCGGCCAAAGCCCGTGCGGGCTGAGCATGTGTTTAGCCGCCCCGCTTGCGGGGCGTTTGTCGTTCGCTGGCGCAAAACGCGCCCCGCGAGCGGGGCGGCTAAAGGGCTGAGGCCGACTCTGCGATCGGTGTTGTCCGCACGAGCGACTTGCCCGGACCCGAAAACCGCGCGCGACCCCGCCTTTGTCCCCGCCTACCATTGCTGTACAATCGCCGTTTTCGACCCTATTCGACCATTGACGTAACCCTATGCAGATTCGGAATTTCTCCATTATCGCCCACATCGACCATGGCAAGAGCACGCTTTCCGACCGCCTGCTCATGCGGGCGGGGGCCATTACCGAGCGCGAGTTTCACAGCCAGATGCTCGACGACATGGATCTGGAACGCGAACGCGGCATCACCATCAAAGCCTCGGCTGTGACCGTCTTTCATGACCACATGGTGCCCGGCGCGACCAAGCCCGAGCAGTACATGCTCAACTTCATTGATACGCCGGGGCATGTGGATTTTCATTACGAAGTGCAGAAGGCCTTGCAGGCGTGCGAGGGGGCGATTCTTGTGGTCGATGCGACGCAGGGCGTGCAGGCGCAGACGGTTGCCAATGCCTATGCCGCGATCGAGGCGGGGCTGGAAATTATTCCGGTCATCAACAAGATCGATTTGCCCAGCGCGGACCCGGTGAAGGTCGCGGAGGAAATCGAGCAGGTACTGGGGTTCAAGGCGGAGGACGCCATCCTCGTGTCGGCGAAGACGGGTCAGGGCATCGATGAGCTGATCACCAAGCTGTGCGATCAATTGCCGCCGCCCCGGGGACTGCCGAACCTTCCGCCGCGGGCGCTGATTTTCGACAGCATTTACGACGACTATCGCGGCGTCATCGTCTACGTCCGCGTCATCGATGGCGAGCTGCGCAAGGGGCAGAAGATCCGGCTGATGGGCACCGAGCGCGAGTACCAGGTCACCGACATGGGCAAGCTCATGCCGCGGCCCAAGCAGGTCGACCGCATCGGAACGGGAGAGGTGGGTTACCTCGTCGCGGCCATCAAAGATTTGCACGACGTGCGCATCGGCGACACCGTCACGGACGCGCAGCAGCCGGCCCCCGAGGCGCTGCCGGGCTACAAGCCGATTCAGCAGATGGTTTACTGCGACTTCTACCCCAGCGGCAACACGCAGTACGACGAACTGCGCGACGCGATGGACCGCCTGAGCCTGAACGACGCCAGCTTCAGCTTCGACCCGGAAAACAACGACGCCCTGG
>JAQGHP010000425.1 GCA_028288775.1 Phycisphaerales bacterium
CCGGTACCACGGCGTAAAGCACGCGGCGTAGGCGATTTTCCCGAACCGCCCCTCGTCCGCGGCCTGCTTCAGCGCCCGGTTTGCTTCGGTCCAGCGGTTCTGGGAGATGTAAGCGAGCTTGAGCTTGCGACTCTTCGCCTCGTCGATCATGCGGTCGATGCGGTCGATGCGGATTTCCAGCGGCTTCTCGACGATGACATTGACGCCGTGCTCAAAGGCGATGAGGGCGGCGGGCATGTGTACGCCGCTGGGCGTAGCGATATTGACCACGTCGAGCTTGTGCTTCGCGTGCATCTCCGATTGGTCTTTGTAGATGGGAACGCCGGTAATGCCGTGCCGGTCGAGGGCGGCCTTTGCCTTCTCCGGGTTCAGGTCGCAAACGGCCGCGAGATTGGTGTTCTCAAGCTGCGAAAGGACCTTTACGTGGGTGTGGCCCACGGTGCTGGTGCCGATAACCGCACATTGCCATTGCTTCGTTGCCACGCTTCGCTCCGGTATCGTGTAATCACCTGATCGCCCACCCGCAGCCCCGGAGGGGCGAAAGACCTTAGCCCACGGCGCGAGCCGTGGGAAGGATTGGGCGAAAATCAAACAGCCCCGGAGGGGCGTAAGAAGCGTAAGACCGGCGGTTCCGTTCGAGAGGACGGGGCCCATGCGGTCACGCGGAACGGACCTCCGGTCCGACCGGGCCGACACGGCCCGGCTCCGATCGTCCCCTCACCGAACCAATCCTCCGAACATCGCACACCACCGGCATTCCGACGCTTCTTACGCCCCTCCGGGGCTGATTGCTTTTCCACGTTATTTCCCCACGGCTCGCGCCGTGGGCTAAGGTCTTTCGCCCGCTCCGGGGCTGAGGACGAACTGCCGATCCCGCAGATGGAGTTTATCTACTTCTGCTCTCGGTGCTCTCCGCGCCCACTTTGGTGAGTCCTGTCTTTAATGCTTCAAATACGCCTTGATCGCATTCGCCACCGTCTTCACTTCCTCTTCCATCAACGACGGGAACATCGGGAGGCTCAGGATGCGCTTTACGTAGTCCTCGGTTTTGGGGAGCGACGGAAGGTCTTTGTACAGCTCGGTGATGGCGGGTTGCTGGTGGTTGGGGACGGGGTAATGGACGCCGGATTCAATTCCCTGCTCCTTGAGGGATTTGGCGAGGCCTTCGCGGACGTCGTGGTTGTCGAGGCGGATGACGAACATGTGGTAGACCGTTTCGGTCTGCCCTGCCGTGTCAGTGGGCGGGAGGATAACACCTTTTACGCCTGCCAGTTCCCGGCGATACCACTCCGCCGCCCGGCGACGGCCGCCGTTGAGGTCGTCCAGCACCTTCAATTGCTCGCGCCCCACGGCGGCTTGGATCTCATTGAAGCGGAGATTGAAACCGACCTTCTCGTGCAGGTACTTGTCCTTGCGGCCATGGTTGCGCAGCATCGTCACCTTGCGGGCGATCTCATCGTCCTGCGTGGCGATCGCGCCGCCGTCACCGTAGCAGGTGAGGTTTTTGCTGGGGTAGAAGCTGAACGCCGCGTGCTCGGTGTAGCTGCCGGCCCGCTTGCCTTTCCACTTTGCGCCGTGGCTTTGGGCGCAGTCTTCGATGATCCAGAGGTTGTGTTCTTTGGCGAGTTGCATGAACGCGTCGAGATTTGCGGGCCGGCCGTAAAGGTGAACGGGGAGGATGCCGACGGTGCGATTGGTGATGCGCTTCTTCGCGTCGTTCGGGTCGATGGTGTAGGTGTCGTCGATGTCGCAGAAGACGGGCTTGGCGCCGACGTGAATCATCGGCTCGATGCTGGGGAAGGCGGTGAGCGAGGGGACGAGGACCTCGTCGCCGGGCCTCAGGCCCTGCGCGATGTGCAGCAGATGCACCGCGGCGGTCCACGAGCTGCTCAGCACCACGTGCTTCACCCCGAAGTACGCCGCGAGCTCCTTCTCGAATGCCTTGCATTCGGGGCCGAGAATGTAATTCCCGCCCTTCACGACCTCCAGAATCCGCCTGTCGATCGTCTCACTCTGATACACCCGCGAAAGCGGTATCTTCGCACCAGCCACGGAAGCCTCCTTGCCGAAAGTGACGTGATTAGAAAGCGAAAGCCTTCGCGCGGCAAGTGAGGCAGCATCGCGGGCAGGGCTGTGATTCAATGTGGCACAGCCGCCCCCGGCTGTGTTTTTCTTCCGCCATCTGCGGAATCACAGCCCGGGGGCGGCTGTGCCACATTGCACGCTCACCAATCGAGCGTGCCGCGCCAGGCCTTGGTCATGTCCTCCACGAAGACGTGCAGGTCCATCGTCTGCGAGCGGTCGGACTGGAGCCGGGCGATCTGGAGTCGGGGGTCGGGTGAGGTGCGGCCCAACTCGCGCACCACGCCGCCAAGGCCAGTGATGGCGCTCGTCACGTCGTCCTGGGCCAGTGCTTCGACTTCGATGACATACTGCCCGACGACTTCCGCAAAGAGCGAATCGGCGTCCGCAGGCTCGACATCCGCGCCCAGGCCCGAGGCGATGCACATCTCTGCCACGGCGGTCAGGTAGCCGCCCTCGCTCACGTCGTGGCAACTTCTTACCAGACCGCCACGGATGACCGATGACACGGCGCGGTGCGTGGCGATGCGCTCGGCCAGACTGTTCCCGCTCGGGGAGACCAGCAGCAGCCGGCCTTCGCGCGGGTCTTTCAGGTCCATCGTCACGCACTTGCGCACGTCGTCGATGATGCCGATGGCGCTGATGAGCAGCGTGCTGGGGATGCGGATCACGCGGCCGGTTTCGCTGTCGGTGAACTGGTTGTGCAGCGAGTCCTTGCCGCTGATGAACGGGATGCCGTAGGCCAGAGCCGCGTCGCGGCAGGCCTCGCAGGCGCGGACGAGCGTGCCCATCGTCTTCTCGTCGTCCACGCTGGGCCAGCAGAAATTGTCGAGGATCGCCATCTTCCCCGGGTCAGCGCCGACGGCCACGACGTTCCGCACCGCCTC
>JAQGHP010000435.1 GCA_028288775.1 Phycisphaerales bacterium
GTACCTGAATGAACAACACGTCGCGGCTTACAACTGGGGATTCGTTGCGGGGAAAACGAACACCATTTATGCGTGGGACACCTGGCAGAAGCCGGCGGACGAAGAGCCGAAGGTATGGTTCCACGACATCTTCCGACAGGACGGCACGCCGTTCGACGGGAAGGAAGTTGAATACATCCGGAAGGTGACGGGGGCGAAGTGACCGCGGGCACACGTCGGTCGGTGGGATGATCTGTTCCATCGGGGCGGTTCTGAAGCAGCCCGCAAAAAGTTTCGATAGTGAGTGGAACGATCGCACCTGGAAACGGGCGACGGCCTGCGGCGTATCGACTCGCCGAAGGCGACTTCGCGCGCGGATTTTCGTCCGGATATCGGTTGCCTGGGTGGTTATCGGACGGGCCGTTGGCGTGGATTTGCAATTCCGGCGGGCGTATTGCAAATCAAGGCAGAAGGTAAGAGGAGTGTGGAAAATGGAACTGACTACAGAGCAATTCGCAGAGATCACCGGATTCTGCGTTATTTCGCCGGCCGCCGATGCGCGCGCCGATCGCCGCAAGCACTCCCGTGTGCCGTTCGGGAGCCGGGCGCGGATTTCGTCGTTGCAGGCGGGGCTGGACGGGATCGATTCGGTGGTGGTCATTCGCGACATTTCTGCCGCGGGCTTGAGCCTGCTCTCTTCCGGCGCAATGGAGCCGGGCGAGCAATTCGTCATTCAATTTTCTGGAGAACACGGGTGGCCGGCGCGCATTCTCTGCCAGGCCGCGCGGTGCGAGCCGGGGGGCAGCGGCGGAGCACAGTTCATCATCGGCGCGGGTTTTGAAATGGTCATCGAGTCGGCGGGGGTCGGGGCGGGAGTCGCCGGGCATACGCACACGGAAGCGCATCCCGACGGCGTGTGCCCCACTTGCGGACGCGGCGAGGCGCCTGCCTTGGCGGCAGAGACCCCGCGGCAATCGCGGGCGACTTTGCCCAGGCGCGTTCACCAGTTCCTGCAGCACGCCGTCAAGGCGGCATACATGGGGCTGTTCGGGGCGGGCGCATACGACGGATTTTAACCGGGAATCATTAGTCGATCGCGATGAAGGAGAGGTGCAGTTCCGCATGGCGGAGGTGCGTGTTGATCCACTGGTCATGAGTAAGCGGCCCAAAGAGCATATGCGGCAATTCGGGCGCGCCGGCCTGGAGGCGGTCGAGGGCGGGGAGCAATTTCGCGAGGCCTTGATTCGTTGAGAGGGGCTCGTGGCCGAGCGTGCCGCCGGGCACGCGGGGGATGTGGCGGCCGGCGGGCATGGGCTTGTAAATGAACCGATTTTTCAGGGGCCGCATGAGCAGCTTGATGAAGAACGGCACTTTAATGAGGACGCCGTCAAAGCTGTAGCCGATCCACGAGGCGAGGTGACCGAAATTCTGGCCGACCGACCAGTTGCCCAGGCAGCGCGCCTTTCCCTGCGCGTCCGCGGCGGCGATGCGATCTACTTCGCCGCGCAACGCGTCGATCCCGGAAAAGTGTAGGGTTCGCCGCTCGGGAACGCGGCCAGTGTCGACGGGTTGGGTCGCGGGCACATCACGAAATTTACCACATACTTTGCATTCCGCGAGTAAGCCGTCATCGAGTCCGACTACGTATTGCGCGCGACCCGGCCGCGCGGGCAGGGCCATGGACGGGAGTGGGTTCATTCGCGCGAGGCGTCGCGCGCGGCCGCGGGCTGCGTCGCGGGAGTTGCCTTGGGGGCCTTGACTGCCTTCATGTCGAGCCGGGGGTCGAAGCGGTCGTCGATGTCGCGGATAAGTTGGAAGTCCTTCTTGTATTCCACGGCGATGAAATGCAGCGGCTTGGAATCGTCGGCATCCGCGTCGGGCGAATCGGGCCTGGCGGGGACGGCGCGGTAGGCGAGGATCGCGGCGTTGATCTTGGCGGCGAGCTCGGGCTTGAGATTGTTGAACCAGCCGATGGTCGTGCGGGGAATTTCCTTCGACTTGTAGATCACGCGGAAGTCGCTGGGCGATACGGTCCCCTTCTTGAGGAGACTTTGCAGCTTGTCGTCGGAGATGGCCGCGGCTTCGTACTTGCCCCTGGCGATGCCGGCGATGGACTTTTTCTGGCCCAGGGACCAGATGATGGTGTAGTCGGCCGCGGGCCGGAGGCCCTCGTTCTGGGCGAGCAGCGCGATGGCGGCGCGGTAGCCGGTGATCGAGCTGGGGACGGTGCAGACGAGGTTGTGCCCGCGGAGCTGGGCGGGCGTGGTGATGGCGCTGGTGGGCGGGACGATGATGTCGAGGTGGTTGCCGCTGGCGCCGGATTCATCGCCGAGGACGGCGGCGGGCTGGTAGCCGTAGTTGTTGACGAGGAACGGCGCGTCCACGCCATGCAGGGCGACGAGGGTGATCTTCCCGTCCTTGATTTTCGCGAGGTCGGTGGGCCCGTTGTCGAAGATTTCGTCCTGAACTTTTCGGCCCGTGGCGGCGGCGAGCTGGGCCTCGAAGCGAGGCCAATCCACGCCGGGCGTTTCGGGGTCCCCGGCGGGCAGGTGGGCGACGACGATGGTCTGCGGGTCGATGAGCTGATCGGCGGACGCCGGTGGGTCGGCAAGCAGCCGGCCCGGCAGATCCGTGAATTGCGACGCGAGGCGCTTGGGCATGACGTCGCGCAGACCGGTGTTCCGGACGGCTTCTTCGAGAGTGATCTTCTTGTCGGAATTCGCGAGCATCGTGTGCCGCAATTCGCGCGCGACGAAGGCGAGCGTCGCGAGAACGCAGAGCCATGAGATCAGCCGGACCGCCCCCACGCCGGGCCGAAAATACGACGCGCGTGACCCCCGACGGCGGTTGAGGCGAGAACCCTGATACATGGCGACGTCTCCGAAATGTGGGCAAAACACAACCTGGCGGCTTCGACCTGCGAGCCCGACGAGCATCCCTGCGCGATGTTAAGGTGGCGCGAGCGCTTTGCGAAGAAATGGATTCTCAGGGAGTCAGCCAATTTTCGATGCTCAAGCCCGGGATTTGGGCGAAGTGCTTGTCGGCTGTCAATAACGTCAAACCCCCGACGCGGGCGATAGCGGCAATCTGTACATCAATTGGAGGAATCGGCGTTCCCCTTCGTCGCAAGTCTGCTCTAAGAAGTCCGAAATCGTCGGCCGCGGGATGGTCGAACGAATAAACCCTAAATTGGCGTAACAACGCTTCGAGTCGAAGCCGATTCGCCGCGACTTGCACGCTGTTATGAACCATGAACCAGAGCTCTCCGATCGATGGCATGCACAGTCCGAGCTCTGCGCCGGTAAGGGTCGCGAGCCGTTTTAGAAAGGGCTGGTTGTTGCGCAAAATGGCGCCGGCGTGGTTGGTGTCGAGGAGGTAGCGTGTCATTCCCCCCGCTCCGATTCCGTGTGCCCCTCGGCTTGTATATCCTCTTCGCGCATTCGCTGAACTTCTTCGAGCAGATGATCGAGCTCATCAACATCAACCCACGTGACCCCCGATGTTGCTATGGCACGCGGGTCGCCGGGCAGTGCGGGGTTTTCACTGGGGTCGGCCTCCAACGGCTCCACGCGCACGCGCGTCCCCTCCTTGAGGTGCAATTCGTGTGGGAATACAACCATCCCTCCTTTTACTGTGCCTCGATAAGTCATTGGGCCTCCTCGCAACTTGGTCAGGCGAACAGAGCCCGGCCTCAGAAAGTGTATTCCAACACTTCCGGCAAGACGATGGCAACAAGCCTATAAATGCACCCGCCGCGTGTAGACCCA
>JAQGHP010000453.1 GCA_028288775.1 Phycisphaerales bacterium
GGCCGACGGGCCTGAAGATGTCGTCGCCGCGGAAGAGCATCATGCCGAGCATGTCGCGGACCTGCTGCTCCTTCACGTCGCGGTCGCCCCAGGCTTCCTCGATGACGGTGGAGTCGGGGTCGAATTCGTCGAGGCGCTGGTCGTAGTAGCCGATGTTGAGGTTCGCGCCCCATTTGACGAACCCGCCGTCGGCGTCTTCGCGGCCCAGGAGGACTTCCAGCAGTGTGGTTTTCCCCGAGCCGTTGGGGCCGATGATGCCGATGCGCTCGCCGCGTTTGATCTCGAATTTCAGCGTGCGCCAGAGTTCCTTGCTGCCGTAGGCCTTCGAGAGCTCGCGCACGCCCAATACCTGGTCGCCGGCGCGCTGGTCGGTCCCCAGCGACAAATGGATTTTCCGCTGCGCCTGCACGCCCTGGATCATCTGGTCGCTGGCGAGAAGGCGGTTGAGTCGCTTCTCGCGGCCCTTGGCCTCCTTGCTGCGCTGGCCCGCCCCGAATCGGCGGATGAATTCCTTCTGCTTGTCCACGTCCGCCTGCTGCTGCTCGTAGGCGCGGTGCTGGCTTAGCTCCTGCAAATCCCGCTGCTGAACGAAGGCGGAATAATTGCCCGGATAGCTGCTGATCCGGCAACGGTTGAGCCAGACGACGCGCGTGGCCAGACGGTCCAGCAGGTAACGATCGTGGCTGATGAGCACGACCGCGCCGCTGAATGTGAGCATGTATTTTTCCAACCACTCGATCGCAGCCAGATCGAGGTGATTGGTGGGCTCGTCGAGTAGGAGCAGGTCGGGCTCGCTGATGAGCAGCTTGGCGAGGGCCAGCCGCGACCGCTGGCCACCCGAGAGCGTGGAGACGACTTGTTCCCACGTCTCCGGGCCCAGTCCGATGCCGAGCATGGTGGCTTCGAGCTTGTGCCGCCAAGCGTGCCCGCCGGCCAGGTCGAATTCGTGCTGAAGCGTCTGGTAGCGTTCGAGCACTTTCGTCAGGGCCTCACCTGTCCGGCCAGCCATCTCGTGTTCGACGTCGCGAAGGCGGTGCGAAAGCGCGTGGAGCTGCGCGAAGGCGAGTTCCGCCTCGTCCATGACGGTGTTGGCTTCGTCGAACTTCGGGTCCTGGGAGAGGTGGCCGACCTTGGTCCCCTTGGCGAGCGCGACAATCCCGGCATCTGGAACTACTTCGCCAATGAGGGCTTTGAAGAGCGTGGTCTTCCCCGAGCCGTTGGGCCCGATGAAGCCGAGGCGCTCGCCGCGTTCGACGTTAAGGCTCAGCTTGTCGAAGATGACGCGCTTGCCGAAGGTCTTTTCGAGATTGGAGACGGTAACGAGTGACACGCCGCAGAAGATAAGGCGCGTGGGAGGAAACGCAAACGAGTGTAGTGGCATGGGCGGCTCGCCCATGGTCACGGCGCCCGGAGACATTCGATTGGTACTTCGGTCGAAGAAGGCAAGATCGCAGCGACCTCGTCCGCGCCAGCGGAAAAGACCGCGGAGCGGAAAACCGCGAAGCCGCGAAGTGCGCGAAGACAGACGCGAAGGAATGCCCGGAAACGTAAAACCGCAGATGGACGCCGTTAAAGGCAGATAAGACATGTAGGGTGGGTGTACTCGCCCACCGTCTTCTCTCCGCGCATTTCTTCGCGTCTGTCTTCGCGCACTTCGCGGCTTCGCGGTTATTCCGATTCCCGCGACGTAGGAGAGAATGTTCGGCAAAGCCGAACCTACATATCTGCGGTGCTCTTGGCCCTACCGCCGTTCCATCGAGTTGCGCAGGAGCGTGACGGGGAAACCTTGCGGCGCTTGCTGGTCGCGGGCGTACAGGTAGACCGCGGCCTGGAAGATCGCCTGTAATGCCGACTGAATCAGCGATAGCGTGATCAGATATGCAACCGCCAGGGAAACGCAGAGCACGGCAAGTGGAATCGAATGCGCCACAACGCCCAGGTAGAAGCCCGCCGCGACCAATGCGAACGCGGGGATGCTCAGCAGGAAAAACAGCAGCCCGAAGCTGAAGTTTCCGACGACCTGATCGCCCCACGTGCGGCGGAGCAGTTGCGCCGACTCCTTGATCGCGCCGATCGGCCCCTTTCGCTCCGCAACCAGCACCGGCACCGCCAGATACGTCACCACCGTCCACGCCATCCCCAACAGCCCCGCGATGATCTCGCCCACCCGCTCGGAGCGGTCTTCGATGATGCGCAGCACGAGTCCGACCGTTGCGGCCACGAGCGACCATCCGAGGATCAGCGGCAGGCGCGACGCCGCGGCCTGGAAGCCGAAGCCCACGCTCGGCTCGCCGCCCTGCATCCGCTCAATTGCGCAGGCGATGATCCCCACGTTGAAAAACGTGATGACGAAGTAGTTGCAGAAATAGAAGGCGAAGAGCGTCCCGTAGTACGCGATCTGGTGTGCCGCCTGCGCCCCCTTGCCCGGCGGATGCCACGCCCCGGTGACGAACATCGGCACCGCGAACGAGGCCATCACGACCAGACAGCTGATCCCCGAAAACAACGGGAACAACACCAGCGCCTTGTCCTTCCGCAGCACGTCCCACGACGCCCGCATCAAACTCCACGTGTATGAAATCCGGTCGAACATTCAGCGCCTCCCGTTTGGTGATTGGAACGCAAGAGCATAACACGCGGAAAGACAGGACGAAAGCAAGAAATACGCAGAGGAGAAATTGAAGTCAAAGGGCAAAATGCAAAATGAAATGCGGTGAATTTCCCTCACCGCGTAGCGGTCGGACCGAAAGTCCACCCTCCCGCCGCCTG
>JAQGHP010000475.1 GCA_028288775.1 Phycisphaerales bacterium
TGAAGCGGGTGGGCAGGCCCACTTCCCGCGCCTTCCAGGTGAGGTAGTAGGGGTCGATGGGGATGCAGTGGCCGCCCAGGCCCGGGCCGGGGTAGAAGGCCTGGAAGCCGAAGGGCTTGGTGGCCGCCGCCGCGATCACCTCCCACACGTCGATGTGCATCGCGTCCAGCACCATCTTCATTTCGTTGGCCAGCGCGATGTTCACCGAGCGGTAAATGTTTTCCAGCAATTTGGCCGCCTCCGCGACCTCCGCGGTAGAGACCGGAATCACGTCCGCGATCGCCTTGCGGTAGAGGGCGGTGGCAAGTTCGCCGCTGGCCGGGTCGATGCCGCCGACGAGCTTGGGAATGGTCCGCGTGTCGAAGTCCTTGCGGCCGGGGTCTTCGCGCTCGGGCGAGTAGGCGAGGAAAAAGTCTTCGCCACAGCGCAACCCACGGGCCGCGAGGCGCGGAAGCATGGTCTCGCGCGTCGTGCGGGGAAACGTCGTTGATTCCAGCACGATGAGTTGTCCCGGCCGCAGCGTAAGGGCGATGGCGTCGGCGGTCGCTTCGACGTAGCTCAGATCCGGCTCGAGATGCGTCCCCAGCGGCGTGGGGACGCAACTGAGAATGGCATCAGCCTCGGCAAGGCGGGAAAGATCGGTAGTCGCGTCGAACCTTCCCGTGGCTTTCATTCGCCGAACCAAGTCTTCGCCGAGGTGTTTGAGGTAATTTTCCCCGCGATGCAGGGCATGGACCTTGGCCGCATCCGTGTCGAACCCGATGACCGGGAACCCCGCGCGATGAAACGCCGCCAGCAGCGGCAGCCCGACATAGCCCAGGCCGATCACCGCGACGACGGACTTGCCGGATTCGACCTTCGCCATCGCCGCCGAGAGATTTGGATGAGTCATGGTTTCCTCATGGAGAAGTCGCTGAAGCCTGTGGGGCCGCGGCAGTAGAAGGCGT
This sequence comes from Phycisphaerales bacterium, assembly GCA_028288775.1. Taxonomy (GTDB): domain Bacteria; phylum Planctomycetota; class Phycisphaerae; order Tepidisphaerales; family Tepidisphaeraceae; genus RYN-428. The sequence continues at coordinate 948 of JAQGHP010000475.1, forward strand.
CTGCCTTCCAACGCGCTCCGGATCTCGTTTTGTGGAAATGCGACCCTTGAGCGAAAGGAACGGCCGCTCGATGAATCGATAGGAGACCCACGCCGCGGCGCAGGCGAACAGCAGGTTTTGCGGGAACGCGCAAGCGAACGCGTGGCTCGTGCGGTTGAGGAAGATCTGCTGCCACAGATAAAGGCTGTACGAGCCGACCCCGACGAACGCGACGGCGGGATGGTTGAGCCATCTCCCGACCCGCGAGCCCGGCCTCTCGACCGCGCTCCAGAGCAGCAGTGCGATCAGGGCGGAGTTTGCGGTGTAAGCGATGCCCACCGAAAATTTCGCGGAGAGAGTTGAAAGACACAGCGAACCGACCAGGCCGAGGGCGGCAAGGCCGATGATTCGATTGCTGGAGCACAAGCGCCGGAGCCGCTCTCGCCAAACGACATCACACGCTACGACCGCGAGCAAACAGCCGAAGGCAATCGCGTCCAGCCGTGTGAACGTCCAGAGCTCGGCCTCGGCGGAGTAGCGCGGCGCAAAGAGCAAGACCACCCAGCGCATAACAAAGCAGAATGCGATGGCGCCCAGAGCGGCCCGCCGGGCGAACGCGATTCCGCCCCGGGCGAGAACCAGAGGCCAGATCAGGTAGAAGTGCTCTTCGATGGAAAGCGACCAGGCGTGGCCAATGTTCCAATTGGGATGTGGGAGAAAGTTCACCGTATACGTGAGGGCCGCGAGCCAGTCGGCGCGCCGGAGGTGAACGAGTCCGCGGCCGTCGATTATCGCGATCACCACAAGCAGGCACGCGTAAGCGGGCACGATCCGCAGCACGCGGCGCTGATAGAAGGCGGAGATGTTGACCGCATTGTCCCGGCCCAATTCTCGGAGCATCAGCGTCGTGATCAGGAACCCGCTGATGACGAAGAAAATCTCAACCCCGATCGCGGCGTGACTCCCAACGGCATCGAAAAACCGCACGCGCGGAAAGCCGGCGGTTTGATGGACGTGCGCGAAGAGCACCAGCGCCACCGCCACGGCGCGCAGCCCGTCGAGCGAGGGAATGCGGCCCGTTCGCGGCCAAGGCGCGGAATCAGAAGGGTCGTTGATGGTGAGCATGACTCTTATCGCTCGGCAATCACCAGCACGGTTCCGTAGAGCGGGCGGAGGAAGGGGAAGAGGCGCTGCGCGTGGTGGTCGGCCCAGCGCAACGCGGGGCGCGACCACTCACCGAGCAGCCGGTGCAGGCGCTCGCCGCAATAAAAATGCTGGAAGCGGACAGAGCGAAAGCCGTAGTTTTGGATCTGCTGAATCTCGGCGTAGCGCAGTTGCCGCTCGTCGGGCGTCGCGTCGGCGGACAACGGGGTGAGGCGGCGCAGCACCCGAAGCATCGCGCTGTTCGCCACCGGCTCGATAAAGCAGGCGATTCCGTGAGGCGCAAGCAGGCGGTCGATCTCGGCGTAAATCGCTGGAAGACTGTGGTGCAGGTGGTGGAGGATGGCGAAACCGGTGATCACGTCGAAGCCCGCACGCGGGTAGTCGGCGCGCCCTGCGGCGAAGACGTCGAAGCGGATCCGGTCGGCAAGCCCGTGCGCTTCGGCACGCTGGTTTGCCCGCAGGATGGAGGCGGGAGACAGATCAAAAGCACAGACGCGCGCCCCGCACGCGGCCAGCAGGCAGGCGTTTTCGCCGTGGCCGCAGCCGTAATCGAGCACGCGCTTCCCGTCCAATGGCAGAAGCCGATGAAACAGCGCGTCTTTGGGCGAGTTGAGCGGTGCGGGTCGGGCATGGCGATAGCGCTCGACCTGATCCGGGGGGATCAGCAGCTCGCTCTCGTCGAGCGACTCGGCCTCGTGGTCGAAGAACGCTTGTTCCGCTCCGAGGCCATGCTCCTTCGTTTTCTGCATTGCGATTTCCTCAGGCAGAAGTTGGGAATAATTTGTTGGCGTGGAGCTTGATAGGCGCGGCCGCGGAGGCACCCGCCGCGCGAACGGTGAGATCACGCTGCGCCGGGAGGTCCGGAGGTGTAGGTCACCTTGGTCCAGGAGCGGCCGGCGTTGCCGGAGGCCCAGACCCAGAAGGCGAGGAAGGCCGCCGCGTTGAGTACGACGAACGAAGCCGCCGCCGCCGCGATGCGCATCCGCGGCTGACTGCCGTGCCACATTCCGTACAGCGCTGCCCCGTAGAACCCGAGCTGCGCCGCCAGCAGCGCGTGGTACGCCGCCCCATTCAGCATCGCGCTGGATACCAGCAGCGCCAGTAGCGCCCAGGGGACCGCGAGGCGTAGCAACTTGTGAGAGATGAACTGGAACCAGACCGGGTTGCGCCAGGGGAGCAGGGCCGCGGGGAGGCGGGTGACGAGCTGGAAATTGCTGCTGAGTGTCCGCACCTTCCGGCGGAACTCATCCCGCGGGCGGTCGGGCAGGCGGTCGAATGCCCGCGCTTCGCCTTCATGCACCACGCGAAATCCTTGCATCACCACCCGCAGTGGCCAATAGACGTCGTCAAGAATGGTTCCCGGCGGGATTGGTTGGAAACACTTCCGTCGCACGGCAGCAATGGCTCCCGTCAGCCCGACTGTCGAATGCACGCGGCTCTCCTGACGGCGGAGCCATTTCTCAAAGCGCCAGTACATGCCCACGCCGGCCATCACTCCCGGCGCGGTTTCCACCACGAGCTCGCCCCCGACCGCGCCGATGGTTGGGTCGGCAAAGTTTCGCAGCAGCATCGCGAGCGCGTCGGCGGCCCATGTTTGCCGCGTGTCGGCGAAGACGATCACCTCGCCTCTCGACGCCGCGCAGCCGGCGTTGAGCGCGGCGGCCTTGCCTTGCCGTGAGGGCAGTTCAACAACCCGCACCGGCGGCGCTGCGCCCGGGAGCGGCTTTCGGGCGATGTCCGCCGTGGCGTCAGTCGAGCCGTCGGAGACGACGATCACTTCCCCCTCCAGACCCGTGGCCGTGACCATCGCCGCCAGTTCCCGCATGCGGCGGCCGATCGATGCCTGCTCGTTGTGGGCCGCAATCACCACGCTTACGGATGTGACCCGCGCCGGGCCCAGCCGCACCGGCCGCCCGCGCTTCGCGGAAACTGCGAATATGAACAGCGGGTACGCGACGTAGGCGTAAACGACGCACGCCGCACAAAGCCAGAATGCCCAGAACCAAAGGGCGGGTTCCCCGTGCATAGTGAGATCTCGTTGGGGGTGCGAAGGAACAAAGTGCGGCACGCGAGGCATGCTTAAGGCAGGGCATTTTCCCGGCGCGTCGAGCGACGTGCCAGGGAAACGGTCGGGTCGGCCGGCAAAAGGCGCGAGCCGCCGGATACGGCAGGCGCGTGGGCAGTGTTCGTGCGCGTGAGTTCGGCGAAAAGATGCTGGTACGCTTGCGCTTGCGCGGCGAATGTGAAGTGTTCGCGGACCCATCGCGCGCCGCGGCGTCCCAGCGCGCGGCGCTCGGCCGGATGGGTCAAACAATGGAGGATCCGGTCGGCCAATGCCGGCGCGTCGGCGGGGGGGACGAGATATCCGTTGAGCCCGTCCTGGATAATTTCAGGCGTCCCGCCGACGGCAGTGGCTACGACCGCTACGCCCGCCGCGGAGGCTTCCAGCGCGACGTTGGGTAGACCCTCGGTCAGGGACGGGAGGACGACAAGATCGGCATGGGGCAGGAGGCGATCGACATCATCCCGGAAGCCGGGCATCACGAACTTGCCCGTGACGTTCGCTGACTGAATCTGATTTTCCAATGCCCCCCGCAATGGGCCATCGCCGAACAATGCGAAACCGATGGAGGGGTCCGACTGCACGACGACGCGGGCCGCCTCGACCAGCCGGTCAAATCCCTTCTCCGGGCTCAACCGGCCGGCGGCACAGACGACG
>JAQGHP010000479.1 GCA_028288775.1 Phycisphaerales bacterium
CCGTCAGCAATGAAAGCGCAACTCGACGTTCCGCCCCTCACCCCAACCCTCTCCCCCGAGTACGAGGGAGAGGGAGTAATTCGGAGCTTCGCTCCGACCGGGCCGACACGGCCCGGCTCCGAGGTTACCAGACAAAGGAGGCGCGTGCGGGCTGAGCATTTGTTTACTGCGTTTCGCGCGGCCAAAATCCGTGCGGGCTGAGCATTTGTTTAGCTGCCCCGCTTGCGGGGCGTTTGTCTTTCGCTGGCGCGAAACGCGCCCCGCAAGCGGGGCGGCTAAACGGTAGAGGCCGGACAGACTTTGGACGCGCGAAACGCAGTAAACGGTTGAGGCCGGACGGTCATTGGCAGCGCGAGACGCAGTAAACTGTCGAGGTCGAGCGCGCTTTGGCTGCGCGAAAAGCATCCCGCCCCGCCCCGGCGTTTTCATTTTCGGGCCGGGCAAACTATCATCGTCGGACTTTCGTCCGGCAAAACATGGAACAAGCAACCAACAGCTACGAACAGGAACGCCGCCAGAAGCTTGCGCGCCTGCGGGAGATGGGGATCGATCCGTACGGCGGACGCACCGAAGGCGTGCAAACGCTCGCCGACGTCCGTGCGCTCTTCAAACCCGAGATGGGGCAGGACGGCGGACCGGTCGTCAAGATCGCCGGGCGGGTCATGCTCTACCGCGACATGGGCAAGCTCACCTTTATGACCCTCCGCGATGAGACCGGCGACTTACAGGTCGCCGTGGACAAACGGCGGGTGGACGAGCAATCGTGGGAAGTCCGCGGGCTCATCGATTTGGGCGATCAGGTCATCGTCGAAGGGCCGGTGGGCGTTACCAAGAAGGGCGAAGTCACGGTCTGGGCGACGAAGGTGGGGATGGCAGCCAAGGCGCTGCTGCCGCCCCCGGCGAAGCATGAGGGATTGCAGGATGTCGAGCTACGGTATCGCCAGCGCTATGTGGACCTCTGGGCCAACCCGGACGTCATGCGCGTGCTGACGCTGCGCAGCGCGGTGGTCGCGGAGATCAGGCGCTACATGACCGAACGCGGCTACCTCGAAGTCGAAACGCCGATGATGCAGTCCCTGGCCGGCGGAGCCGCGGCCCGGCCGTTCACCACGCACCATAACGCCCTCGACATCGACCTCTACCTCCGCATCGCCCCCGAGCTGTATCTGAAGCGACTGCTCGTCGGCGGATACCGCAAGGTCTTCGAGCTCAACCGCAATTTCCGCAACGAAGGGATCAGCCCCCGCCATAACCCCGAGTTCACCATGCTCGAGGCGTACGAGGCGTTCGGGTCGTGGGAAACGATGGCCGACCTTGTTGAGGGAATGGTCTGCCACGTCGCCGAGAAACTCTTCGGCGGGCTGAAGATCGAACACAAGAACGCGGCGGGGGAGGTGACGAAAACGATCAACCTGGCCCGGCCGTGGCGGCGGGTGAAGATGGTGGATTTGGTGGAGGAGCGGACGGGGTGGAAGTTTGATAAGCGGCGGCTGAAGGAATTGCCGACGGAAGTGTCGAATAGAATCGTGGACCAGAATCGCGAGGTCATTGTTCAATCGCAGATCGGCCAGATGCGCCGGGCTCCAGGCGGCGACTCGGTTTCCGACGACGTTGCGCGTAACGCTGTCGCCGGAATTGCGAATAACGCCGCTGGCTCGTTCCGTGAGCATCTTTGGGAACTTTCAGCGGCCGAACAGCTCGTCGAGGTCTACGAGAAGCTCATCGAGCCCACGCTCATTGATCCGACGTTCGTCACCCACGTACCATCGGTCGTCATTCCCCTGGCGCGGAAGTGGAAAGAGGACGAGTATTTTGCGGACGTGTACGAGCTGGCGATCAACGGCCAGGAGATTTCCCCCGGCTACTCCGAGCTCAACGACCCGGACGTGCAGGCGGCGAATTTCGCGCATCAGGTCGGCGACAAAGAGGAACAGCAGAAGGTGGACGAGGATTTCCTCAACGCCCTCCGCTACGGCATGCCCCCGGCGGGGGGGATGGGGTTGGGGATCGACCGGCTCGTGATGATGCTAACGGGCGCGGAGAGTATTAGGGATGTGATTTTGTTCCCGCTCATGCGACCCACGATCGAAGGACGTGGTCGCATGCAATCGTCTCCTGCCACGATCGAGGGGGAAGGCAAAAGTAAATGAGAAGTCGCAGAAATGATGGTTGCATGACCGGCAACTCGTCGCATTAGCCCCGGAGGGGCGAAAGAATTTAGCCCACGGCGCAAGCCGTGGGGGATCGGCGGAGTAAGAAGATCAGCCCCGGAGGGGCGTAAGAAGCGTTGGACGCCGGACGGTTCGATTCGCACACAGTCGGTCGAACGCTTCTTACGCCCCTCCGGGGCTGATCGCTCGCGACGCATTTATCCCATGGCTCGCGCCGTGGGCTAAATTCTTACGCCCCTCCGGGGCTAGGCGCTCGCGTGTGTATTAACCCGCGACTTGCGTCGTGGGCTGAATCCTTACTCCCCGCCGGGGCTGGATTGCCTTGGGATGTTTACACCCGCGGCTTTGCCGTGGGCTAAGGTCTTTCGCCCCTCCGGGGCTGGATTGTGTTTTGTCCCCATGTACAAGCTGCACCTGATCCTGAAGTATCTGCTCAAGCGCCGCATCGCCTGGGTTTCGCTGCTCGCCGTGATGCTTTGCACCACCATGGTGCTCGTCGTCATCAGCGTCATGGGCGGGTGGCTGAACATGTTCAAGAACTCCTTCCACGGCCTCAGCGGCGACCTCATCGTCAAATCCAATTCGCTCACCGGCTTCGCCTATTACCAGGAAATGATCG
>JAQGHP010000490.1 GCA_028288775.1 Phycisphaerales bacterium
CTAATCGCCCGTGCCGTGGCATGGGCGGCCCGCCCATGGCCGAGGCAGTCCGCGACGTTCCGCCGGTACTCCGGTCAGACGAGAAGGAGTGCGGGAGAGGGCCGCCACCGATGGACACAGATGAACACGGATGGGAAAGGTGTTTCCCGTGACATCAGCGGCCCGTCCATGCTCAATGCACGCCCGCCCTACATGTCTTATTCTGCGTCCATCCGTGTTTATCTGTGGCGACATCTCTCCGCATTTCTTCGCGTCTGCCTTCGCGCGCTTCGTGGCTTCGCGGTTTTCCGAACCGCGGTTTATTCCAACGCCGCGGGATCGGTCGCTGTGCTCGGGTTGTCTTCGAACGGAGTACCGGCCGAATGTTACGGAGCATCGTGACCCATGAGCGGGCCGCCCATGCCACGGCAGAATCCGGCGGCGTCTCCACTACTTGGCGAGCTGCGCATAGAACGTCGTTTGCGAGACGCTCATGCCACTCGCTGCGTGGGCGGCATGTGCCGTGAACTGTGCAGTAAATTCCCACAATAATTCAACGTCGCAAATCCCGCCGGGTAGTGTGTGTCGAAGGAGCGCGGGCGCTTCTTCGACCATGCTCCGGGCGCGAGGGTTGTTCCGGCGTGGCCGCATTCCGTAGCCCGAAAACAGGACGCACAAACCACTCCGTATTTCCAGGAGAATTTTCCATGGCGCAGCAGAATGTCGCACCTTCCGCGGACCTCCAGGCCGTGGAACAATTGTCGCAAGCATACAAAACGATGGCCGCCGAGTTGGGCAAGGTCATCGTCGGTCAGCATGAGGTCGTGGAGCAGGTGCTGACTGCGATGTTTTGTCAGGGGCACGTGCTCCTGGTGGGCGTGCCGGGGCTGGCCAAGACGCTGCTCGTGAAGACCATCAGCGACGTGCTGCACCTGGGCTTCAAGCGCGTGCAGTTCACGCCCGACTTGATGCCTTCGGACATCACCGGCACGGACGTGCTGGAAGAAGATCACACCACCGGCAAGCGCGTTTTCCGGTTCATCAAGGGGCCGTTGTTCGCGAACATGGTGCTGGCGGACGAAATCAACCGCACGCCGCCCAAGACGCAGGCAGCGCTCCTCGAAGCGATGCAGGAGCACCGCGTGACCGTGGGCGAAAAGACTTACGAATTGCCCGAGCCGTTTTTCGTGCTCGCCACGCAGAACCCCATCGAGCAGGAAGGCACCTACCCGTTGCCCGAAGCGCAGCTCGACCGCTTCATGTTCATGGTGAACGTGCGGTACCCGACGCCGGCCGATGAAATTCAGATCATGAAGCAGGCGACGACCGAGTACCGGCCAGATTTGAGCCGTCTTCTCGACGGGGCGGCGATTCAGAACTTGCAGAAGATCGTCCGCCGCGTGCCGGTGGCGGATCACGTGTACGCCTACGCCCGCGACCTGGTCCGCGCGACGCGGCCGGGCGAGCCAGGCGTGCCGCCGTTCATTAATGATCTCGTGCAATGGGGCGCCGGCCCCCGCGCCAGCATCTATCTGATCCTGGCAGGCAAGGCCCGCGCGATCCTCCACGGCCGCGTACACGTAACGACCGAGGACATTGCGAAGGTCGCCTACCCGGTGCTCCGCCACCGCATCCTGACGACGTTCAGCGCCGAGGCCGCTGGCATGACCGGCGACAAGATCATCGACCGCCTGATCCGCGAGATCCCGAAGACCCAGGCCGAAGCGGCATGAGAACCGGTCGGTCACAGCCCGGCCGGAAGCGCTGTCCGCCAATTTTCATTTTGCATTTTGCAATTTGCATTTTGCAATGACCGGGCGGCCGGAGATTCGGATTGCAAAATGCAAATTGCAAAATGAAAATTGAACGCGCAGGCGGTTCCGACCCAATTGAGCCTGAACCCTTGAACCCCTAAACTTCTTATGACGGCTATAGCCACCCACCCCCGCTCTTCCGAGGCTTCGCTATTGGAGCCTCGGGTGTTGCAGAAGATCAGCAAGATGGAGCTGGTCGCGCACCAGGTGATGGACGGGTACGTGCAGGGGATGCACCGCTCGCCGCACATCGGGTTCGCGCTGGACTTCGCGCAGCACCGCCAGTACGTGCCCGGCGACGACGTAAAGCGACTCGACTGGCGCGCCTACGCCAAGACCGAGCGCTATTACATCAAGCAGTACGAGGTCACCACCAACCTGCGCTGCAACATCGTGCTGGACGCCAGCGCCTCAATGGCCTACCAAGGGGCCGGCGACTCGATGAGCAAGTTCCGCTACGCTCAGTTCATCGCCGCGTGCCTGAGCTACCTCGTCCTGCACCAGCAAGACTCGGCGGGGCTCGTCACCTTCGACAACAAAGTCCGGCAGTTCATCCCGCCCAAGTCAGCGCCGTCGCAGCTCATGCGGATCCTCCGCACGCTCGACTCGACCAAGCCCGAAAACGAGTCGGCGATCGCCCCCCTGCTGCATGAAGTGGCCGAGCGGATCGATCGCCGGGGCATGGTGATCATCCTTTCCGATTTCTTCGACAAGTCCGACGCCCTGATCGACGCCCTGCATCACCTTCGCCACAAGCGGCACGAGGTGATCCTGATGCAGATCATGGCCAACGACGAGCTGGAGTTCCCGTTCCGCAAGTGGAGCCTGTTCGAAAACCTCGAACGCTCCGGCGACCGCCTGAAGCTCGACCCCGCGCTGATGCGCAGCGTCTACCTCGAAAATGTCGCCAACCACATTCGCGTCATCCGCGAAGCGGTAAACAAGCTCAACGCGACCCATCTGCTGTTCAACACGAACAAGCCTTTCGATGATGCCCTCATGGTGTATCTGGCGCAGCGGATGGGTAGGAAGTGACGAGGAAGTTGCTGGTTACTAGTTGCTGGTTGCTGGTGAAGACCGGCTGCCGCATTCAGCAGTCTACAGCGACCAATGCAAGGCAGAATTTGGAATCCATATGCAATTAATGATGGGAATTCCGCTCCTGGTGGTCGGGCTGCTCGCGGTGAGCATTCCGATCATCATCCATTTGCTGCATCGTCAGAAGACTACGCCCCTTCAGTGGGGCGCGATGCAGTTTCTGCTCGAATCGCCGCTTCAAATGAAGCGGCGGAAGCAGGTCGATCACTGGATCCTCATGGCCATCCGCATGGCCCTGCTGGCGCTGCTGGCGTGGCTGCTGGCCCGGCCGCTGTGGAACACCACGAAGTACAACCCGCTGGCCACCAACCTGTCGGCGGACGTGGCGGTGGTCGTCGATCACTCACTCTCCATGGGCCGGCATGCGGGGGACCACACGCTGTT
>JAQGHP010000512.1 GCA_028288775.1 Phycisphaerales bacterium
ACAATTCACGCAGCATACCCGCGATCTGCCGGGGTGCTATAATACGAAAAACACCGTGGCGCGTGACCTCGGCGAGCTCTCCACTTCTTCAATTCCCTCCACCGGTACTCCGGGGGAGGGCTAGGGAGGGGGCCTGCGAGAGGAGAGTTCAAGAGTTGAAGCGTTCAATGGTTCAAGGGCATGAACTTTTGAATCCTTCAACTCTTGAACCTTTGAACCTTCTCGCCCCCACCCCTGCCCTCCCCCGGAGTACCGGAGGAGGGAGATGGGTCCCACCGAAAATGGCAGGCTCCCCCGGCGGGGCCGAACTTTGCTCCTCCCTTGTCCGCGGGCATGCGCTGCATAAGCTTGGAATTCGTCGCCGCGTCGTTCGCCAGTATCTGGAGAGGAAGTACATGACTCAGCCACCATCCCCAATTCGTGTGACGGTTTGGAACGAATTCAGACACGAAAGTAAAAACCCGAAGGTGGCCTCGATTTATCCCGCCGGGATGCACGAAACCATCGCCGCCCATTTGCGAGAGATGGAAGGCATGCGCGTCGCGACCGCCACGCTCGACGAGACCGGGCACGGGCTGAGCGAGCAGCGGGTGAACGAAACGGACGTATTGATCTGGTGGGGCCACCTCGCTCACGATGAGGTGGCCGACGTCGTCGTCGAAAGGGTTCGACAGCGCGTCCTGGCAGGGATGGGCTTGATCGTCCTGCACAGCGGACATTTCGCAAAAATCTTTAAGGCGCTGATGGGCACGACCTGCAACCTGAAATGGCGCGACGAGCCAGCCGACCGCGAGATCCTTTGGGTCACCCGCCCCGGCCATCCGATCCTGCAGGGAATCGACGACCATTTCGTGCTCCCTCAGGAGGAAATGTACGGCGAATATTTCGACGTCCCCGAGCCGCTGGAAACCCTCCTCATCAGCAGCTTCGGCGGCGGCGAAGTCTTCCGCAGCGGCATGACCTGGGCCCGCGGCGCGGGAAAGATCTTCTACTTCCGTCCCGGCCACGAGCTCTATCCCACCTATCACGACAGCAACGTGCTAAAGGTGATCGCAAATGCCGTGAGATGGGCCGCCCCGACACCGCCGCCCACGCCCGTCGGATACGGCCGGCGCGAGTTCGGTTGGACGGAAAGTTGAGAACGGGACTTCATATGTGACACGGGCGTCCCGCCCGTGCCGGGTGCGCAACCATTTAGATGTACGGTTCTCTGATGCCTCGCGCACCCAGCGCGGGCGGGACGCCCGTGTCACGTTGCGGCTTCGCCCCAACTCCTTGCGCCCGGTCACGTTTCACGTATTCACGTTTCACGTCTTCACGTCTTCACGCCCCCTCATAATTGCGCCACCGCCAATTCTTCCATCAGCGCGCGGAGGGCGTGGTTTTTCTGGCGGACTTTGTTGATGTATTGTTCCCAGCCGTCGGGCTCGCCCATTTTGGCGTACATGGTCTGAACTTTTTTGAGGTGCTTGCAGGCTTCCTGGTAGCTGCCGCGGGTGCGGTGGGCGATGAAATCCTCGGCGGTCTTGCGGTAGATCTTCAGCGCCGCGCCCGGCCGCACGTCTTCCGCCGCGGCGGCTACTTCCATCGATGCGCCATGCACGTTACCCGATTCCATGAGCCGCAGGGCGGCGTCCACGTCGCCCTCATCGAGGGCGATGCGGATCAGGAGATCGTTCCGGCGGTTTGTCTTGAGCGTGTTTTTTAGAGTCTTCTCAGTCGCCTCCCATTGCCCGAGCGCGATCGCGCGGGCGCGGAGCTCGCGGTAGCCGTCCACCGTTGGAAAGCTGTCGAACATCCGGACGGCCATTTCCAACTCGCCCGCGCCGTCATTGCGGCTGGCACACCGCCGGCGCAGCCAATCGAACACGCGCCCGTCCGTCATCTTCTTCGCCCGGACGGCCAAAATCGGCTCGGCTACGTCGCCGTGTCCTTGCGTTACAAACCGCTCGGCCAGCGATACCAGCTCGTGGTCCTTCGCCTTGTCCAGCTCCTTTGTCGCTTCTGCAACCCGGCCGAGTTTGAGCAGCCGATCCACGAGATCGTCCGTGCGGCCAGTATCCCGGCAGAGGCGCAGATAGGTCTCGTCGTCCATGGAATCCTGTTCCAGATCCATCAGAAATCCGCCCAGCGCCTCGCTCGCCCAGCCGCGTTCGACGTTCGGCAACTCCTTGCGGATCCAGTCGGCGAGATGGCAGCGCTCGTCCGGCTTCGTCCTTTCGTCGAGAATCTCCACGGCTTCATCGGAGAGCCCGACTCCGCCGCGACGGATGTCGGTGAGATAGACGTCGAAGAGCGCACGGAGCATGGGTTCCCGCAGCCCCCAATCATTCCCGGCAGCGATGAGGCATCTGTCGAGATTATGAACGCAGTCGGCGACCATTTGATCGAGCGAGCCGCTGCCGTCGTCGAACGTTTCGTAGGAGTCGAGTACCGCGTCGAGCACCCCTCGGGAGACGGCGGCCGCGGCTTCCCAATCCTGCTGGAGAACGAAATCGTTGCCGATCTCGACAACGGCCTGCAGCTCCGCTTCGAGGTCGTCCCACTCGATCCGCCCGTTTTCGGCTTTGCGAAAAATAGTGGCGACCTGCTTGTGATAGGTCTGCGGATCGACCGGCTTGCTCCGTTTGCCGCCGGCGGTGGGGAGCGGCGTGTGCAGCAGCGATTCGAGATCGGGATACTGGCGGAAAACCTGGCGAAGGATCGCGACGAGCTCTTCCTTGCTGCGATTGGTGAGAGCTTGATCGAGCTCTTCGACCGCGGCGAACTGCTCAGGCTCTTTCATCCATGCGAGAAGCAACGCGCCGACATGCTTGCACCTCCCGCCGTCCCCGACCGGGCAGGAGCAATCGGAGGTAATGCCAGAGCCGTTTAGCGTCGCGATGACGCGGTAGGGCCCGCCGCTGTTGCCATGGCAACGGGCGCGGATCGACTTGCCCTGGAGCCGTGTGTCGAAGAGTGATCCGTCAGAAACATACTCGCGGCCGAGGCGCACGCTGCGGTCGCCGACGTGGTTGAGGATCGCTTTTTCAGTGAGTTTGGGGAGGTCGCTCATACGTGAGCATTATAGGAGATTGGACGTGTGCGGTGGTGTCCGACCAATGTTGCGGATTCCACGAGGCGTTCGGTCAGAGCGGCAGTGGTCCGGCGGGTCTAATTTCTTGAGTGACTTCGGAGCCGGGGCGTGCCGGCCCGGTCGCAGCGAAGCTGCGAATTACTCCCTCTCCCTCGTACTCGGGGGAGAGGGCAGGGGTGAGGGGCCGAGCGTGAAGTTGTGTGATTCGCAAGAAGGTCATGTAGGGTGGGCGTACTCGCCCACCGTCTGACGCTCAAGCGGTGGACGAATGGTGGGCGAGTACGCCCACCCTACGTGGTTCGGAATTCCGGCGCGAATCAACGTTCCGCCCCTCACCCTATCCCTCTCCCCCGAGTACGAGGGAGAGGGGACGAGAGCGGGCCTGCGGCCCGACCGGGGCGGCACGCCCCGGCTCTGAAAAACTACGGAGCATTTGTGATTGTCAGAACCCGGCGAGGCGCGCATCGGAATCGCCGAAGCGGTCGAGCTTCACGTCCATGCGGTCCATGAGCGAAAGGTACAGACTGCACAGCTTGCGGTCGTCGTCGGATTTGTCGGCGTAGTCGAGCACGCGGCCGGTCTCGAGGGTCCCGCC
>JAQGHP010000535.1 GCA_028288775.1 Phycisphaerales bacterium
CGCCGACCTGCTCCACCTGGATCAGCAGCGTGTCCTTGTCGCAGTCGGTGCGGATCGATTTCACGTGCTGCACGTGCCCGCTGCTCTCTCCCTTAAGCCACAGCTTGTTGCGGCTGCGGCTGAAGAAATGCGTCTTGCCGGTCGAAACGGTCTTGTCCAACGAATCCCGGTTCATCCACGCCATCATCAGCACCTCGCCCGACGCGGCGTCCTGAACGATCGCGGGAATCAGCCCGTGTGAATCAAACTTCAAACCTTCCAATTGCACGTCCATGGCCGCATTCAACGGGGTTGATGGGGGGGTTGTCAACTGGGGGGAGGGGAAAGAAGCCAGGAGCCAGAAGGAAAGCGGAACCGCCGCGCGGCAAGAAGGAAGCGGTCGGCGGCCCAATTCGTTTTGAAGAACTTCCGTTTCCGATGTCGGGGCTTCGACTCCCAACTTCTGGCTCCTGGCTTCTGGCTCCTCTCCCCCCCATTCTTGACTATCCCCGCGTCGCCATTAGCATCGGCTCCCTTTCCAAACGAAGGAGTTTTTAAACATGGCGAAGAAGACTGTTTCCGACATCGACGTGAAGGGCAAACGCGTGCTCATGCGGGTGGATTTTAATGTGCCGCTGGAGGGGAGCAGGATCACGGACGATCGGCGGATCGCGCAGGCGCTGCCGACGATTAAGAACGTGCTCGACCGGGGCGGGCGGCTGATTCTCATGTCGCACCTGGGCCGCCCCAAGGGCGGGCCGGAGCCCAAGTATTCGCTGCAACCCGCCGCGACGCGGCTGGGGGAATTGCTGGGCAAGCCCGTGAAATTCGCCAGCGACTCCATCGGCCCGGAAGTCGAGAAGCAGGCCCGCGAGCTCCATGACGGGGAAGTCCTGCTGCTGGAAAACGTCCGCTTCCACAAGGAAGAGGAGAAGAACGAGCCGAACTTCGCCGCCCAGCTCGCCAAGCTCGGCGACGTCTACATCAACGACGCCTTCGGCACCGCCCATCGCGAGCACGCCAGCACGTTCGGCGTCCCGCAGGCTCTGGCGGGCAAGCCGCGGGCGATCGGGTTCCTCATCCAGAAGGAATTGAAGTACCTGGGCGAAGCGGTCACCAAGCCCGCCCGCCCGTTCGTCGCCATCCTCGGCGGCGCGAAAGTCTCCGATAAGATCAACGTCATCGAACAACTATTAGGCAAGGCCGATGTGCTGCTCATCGGCGGCGCAATGGCGTACACCTTCTTCCTCGCGCAGGGAAAAGAAGTCGGCAAGAGCCTCGTCGAGCGCGACAAGGTGGACCTGGCAAAGAGCCTTCTGGCCAAGGCCAGCGGGAAAATCAAGCTGCCGGTGGACACGGTCATCTCGGATAAAATGACGGACGACGCGGTGACGAGCATCGTCGAGGGGAACATCCCGGCAGACAAGGAAGGCTTCGACATCGGCCCCAAGACACGCGAGCTGTACAAGGCCGAAATCGCGAAGGCGAAGACCATTATCTGGAACGGCCCGATGGGCGTGTTCGAAAAGAAGCCCTTCGCCGAAGGAACGCGCACGGTAGCGCAGGCGGTCGCGGACGCGACGGCGAAGCACGGCGCCGTCACGATCATCGGCGGCGGCGACTCCGCCGCGGCGGTGGAGCAGATGGGCCTGGCCGACAAAGTCAGCCACGTCAGCACGGGCGGCGGGGCGTCGCTGGAGTTTTTGGAGAACGGGCATTTTTCGACGTTGGATATTCTGGACTGATCGTGCGACCCCGGATGGGGGGAGTCACGAATGTCACGAATGAAGAGGAGCGATCAAGCGGGAAGTAGGGCTGCAAGTGACCGACGACTGTTTTCCAGGAAATTTTCTTCCTAGTTATTCGTGTTCATTCTTGGCTCCCATGTTCAAATGACAACCGACCCCTTCACCACGACCACCCCCCAAATCGCCCCGTCGATCCTCTCGGCCGACTTTTCCAGGCTCGGCGCGGAGATGCTCGACGTGCTCGCGGCGGGGGCGGACTTTTTGCACCTGGACGTGATGGACGGGCATTTTGTGCCGAACATCAGTTTTGGGCCGCCGATCATCAAGTCGGCACGGCCGGTGACGGCGGCGTTTTTTGACGCGCATTTGATGATCACCGACCCGCTTCGTTACGCGGCGGCGCACGTGAAGGCGGGGGCGCAGAACCTCACGTTTCATGTCGAGGCGGTGGAAGACCCGGCGAAGGTGGCGCGGGAGATCAAGAAGCTCGGCTGCCGCGTGGGAATTACGCTCAAGCCAGGAACGCCGGTGGAGGCGATCTGGCCGGTGATTGAACTAGTGGACGTGGTGCTGGTAATGAGCGTGGAACCGGGGTTCTCGGGGCAGAAATTTATGCCCGAGGCATTGCCCAAGGCCCGCGCGATCAAAAAGAGATTGCGGGCGGACCAGCGCATGGAGATCGATGGCGGCATGAACGCCGACACCATCGCCGCCGCGAGGGACGCGGGGGTTGACTGGTTCGTCGTCGGCAGCGCCGTCTTCGATCACTCCGACCGCAGGGCCGCCATTGCGGAACTTCGGGAGAAGATTGGGTAGGATGAGGGGAGGAACGTGGAGCGTGGAAGGTGGGCGTGAAACGTGCGTCTGAAACGTGAAACGTGAAACGTGAGAAGACACGGCTAACCGAAGTCTTATCACGTTTCACGTCTTACGCTCCACGTTTCAGGAACCCGTTTCACGTTCCAACGGTCACAGAAGTAAGATCGATTCGTCTTAGAAAGTATCCGATGTCCCAGGTTCCCAACGAAGGCATGCGGCTCCACAAGGAAGGGATTCCCGAGGGGTTGTGGTTGCGCTGTCCCGAATGCGGGGACATGCTCTTCCGCAAGGTGGTCGAGGAGGCGATGCACGTCTGCCCGGCGTGTCAGTACCATTTCCGGGTTAGCGCCCGCACGCGCATCGAACAGCTCACCGATCCGGGCAGCTTCGAGGAGCGGTTTGACGATATTTTCCCCGCCGACCCGCTGGGGTTTGTGGACAAGAAGGCCTACAAGGACCGGCTGAAGGCCGAGCAGTTGAAGACCGGCAATCCGGACGCCGTGGTGTGCGGGAAGGGGTTCATCAAGGGGCGGCCGCTGATGCTCGCGGTGATGGACCCGACGTTCATGATGGGCTCAATGGGCAGCGTGGTGGGGGAAAAGATCACCCGTACGATCGAAGCCGCGGTCGAGGAGACGCTGCCGCTCTTGATCGTCAGTTGCTCCGGCGGGGCGCGC
>JAQGHP010000538.1 GCA_028288775.1 Phycisphaerales bacterium
TGGGTGCGCGTGGTGGACAACCCCTACTTCGCCGTCACCGGCCCCGACGGCAGCTTCACGCTCCGCAACCTTCCGCCGGGCAAGTACCACATCAAGGCCTGGCACGAGCGGTTGGGCGTGCGGGAGCAGGAGGTGACCGTCGAGGCGGGTCACTCGGCGGAATTGGATTTCACGTTCCACGCGACGGGGAAGTGAACGTTCGGTCGTGGGTCAGTTTGAAACGTCACGGCGATGCAACAATCGCACCTCTGTTTTCGCGTCAATCGAGCCGGAGCGGCTATGCCCCGCTTACGCTCACGCCGTTGTTCATTGAGCACCGCGCCTTCTCCGCTTACTCTTGGGGGCTCATGGCCACCGCGCGCAACATCCCCCGGTTCCTCCTGGTCTTTCTCATAACGGTCCCTCTGCTCTGCTGCGGGTGTGAGTCGCTCACGGGCGGGCGGGCGCAGAAGGTGGATTTGTCCACGCCCAAGTCGGCGGCGCTGGATTATCTCAAGGCGGTGCAGCGCGGGGACGCCGCGACGGCGAAGGCCGCGAGCATGGGAACCCCGGAGCAGATGCGGTGGGTGGATGGGCTGGCGGGCATGGTCGGCGGGATGCGGAAGTTCGACGCGGCGCTGTACACGAAGTTCGGGTCGGTCATCGGGCAGGCGCACGTTGACATGCACGATGCGCTGCACGCCTTGGCGGACGAACCGGTGGAACTCGTCGAGCAGGGGTCGGAGATCATCGACGGGGAGGAGGCGAAGATCGACTTTCCGCGCAAGGGGTTCACCGCGCACTCCCAGCCGGTCTACCGGCTGGGGCACGGCAAGGAGGGATGGAAAATCAACTTGCCGGCGACCTATGCCCCCTATCCACCTCAACAACTGGCCGCGAGGCTCCCCGAGGTCACGGCGAGCTTCCGGCGGTATGAAGAGATCGGCGGCGCGTTCCGCGCCACGGCGGGCGACATCATGGGCAATCGCTTCCACTCCGCCGAGGAGGCGGAACGCTCGCTGGGCGAGCGGATCAAGGAACTCATGAAAAACGCGAGTCGCTAATTTGCTTCGCTCCTCAGATGAAGCCGCGGGCAGCAGCAAACGAATCGCCCGCCACTGAGCCAATCCTCCCGTGCGATTTGCCCGACGCTAGAGGCTGGAGACGGCCTTGCCGGCCCGGGCGGCAACGCCCAGGCACGCCAGGCCGCACAGCCCGGCCCAGAAGGCGTTGGGGAGTGGGACGGCCGCGGCGGTTGGGGTCACGCTTACGTTGTCCAGCAGGTTGCCCGCGCCGGCTAAAAGCCCGCCGGTCGGCGTGAAGGAGAGGACGGACGACGCCCCGGTCGCGGTGACTGTTTCGGTAAATTGCTGGAACGCGACGCTGCCGGTCGCGGGCACCGAGACGGGCAATGCGGGCGCGCCCGTGAACGTGGCGGTCGCGGAGTTGGTCCCCGTGCCGGGGCGGGCGGCGAACCAGAACGATACCGTGTACTGCGCGCCGGGAGTTGTGGTGAGCGTCTGTGTGAGAGTGGAGGGGGCCTGCACGTTCAGTTCCACGTACTGGTTTCCAAAGGGCGTGCCGCCCTCCGCGCCCAAGACTCCGTTGGATTGAATTTCCACGCCGGCGTTGCCCGTCCAGCCGGGGATGGTGGAGAATTGCTGGAAAGAGCCGGCGCTGATCACCGGCTCCTCGAAGCTGCCGTTCTGGACGATGCTCGTGGGGCCGGCCGTCGCCGCACCCGCGAGCCCGAATACCGCCGCGCCGCCGAGAAAAAACTTTGCAAACCTCATGACTCCCACCCTTCCTTCGTATGACCCTTCTCCCGACGCGGCCATGCTATGCTGCTCCGCGCGGGCGTGACAACGCGAGTAATGTGATAATTTGAGTTCTCGAAAGACGCGCCGGGGTCAGCAGTTTGATGTTCAATGGTCGCGCTTGATATTGCGTTCGGGCGGTCAGAGCGACATCAACGTTTCGATCTTGGCGGCGCAGATGAAGTCGTTTTCGGAGAGGCCGCCGACGGAGTGGGTGCTGTAGCGGACGCGGACTTTGTTGTAGCCCAGTTCGATGTCGGGGTGGTGGTCTTCGCGGTGGGAAATCCAGGCGGTCGCGTTCACGAACGCCATGGACTCGTGGTAATTCTTGAAGCGGAAAGTCTTGGCGATCTCGCTGCCCGCGCGATCCCAGCCGGGAATTTGGGGCAAAAGCGCCGCGATTTGGGCGTCGGGGAGGGGCTTGCCGCCCTTTTCGCAGGCCTTGCAGGTTTTGTGTGCGAGGCCGCCGGGGGATGAAGTTGCGTCGCCCATGACAAAGCTCCTTCCTTTTTCATTATAATGGGTTTCGATGCGTTGGATCATAGGCGACATTCACGGCATGTTGCGACCGCTGGACGCTTTGCTGCGCTCGGTACGCGGGCGCGACGCATCCGCGCGTTTCATCTTCGTGGGCGACTACGTCAACCGCGGCCCGGAGGCCCCGGGTGTGATCGACCGCCTGCTGGGGCTGGAGCACGCCACGTTCCTGCGGGGCAATCACGACGACATCTTCGACCTCATCCTCAACGGACGCTGTTACATCGGGCACCAGGAATCGCCCGATCCGTTGTCGGCGTTCCGGTGGTTCATGCAGCATGGGCTGGCCGAGACGCTGATGGCGTACGGGGCGGACTGGGCGGAATTGGAATTCCTCGTGCGGCACCCCGACGCCGCCCGGCTCAAGCGCGTGCTCGACGCTGTCCCGCAGAAGCACCGCGATTTCATCCGCGCGCTCCGGGCCGTGGCCGAGTACGACGATTTCTTCGTGGCGCACGCCTACTGGGAACCCGACGAGCCCGACGGCTCCCCGGACCTGGCCGGCCGGCTGCTGGCCGACCCGAAGCTGCGGCAGCAGTTGCTGTGGGGCCGCTACACCGACGAGCAAATCCGGCGGAAAAAGCGTTGGAAACGGACGGGATATTTCGGCCACACGCCGGTGAATAATTACCGCCGCGAGGCCGAGCCTGTGCCGCTGAAGGGGCCGCAGATCGTTCTGCTGGACACCGGCGTGGCGCTGGGCGCGCACGGCCGCTTGTCGGCGGTGTGCGCCGAATCGGGCGAAGTGATCCAGGCCGACCGCGCCGGCGCGATCTTGCGGCCGGGCTGATGGTGCTCGGGCTTGAAACGCCGGGGCCGTTGGTGCCGGCTCGATTCGACGGCCCGATCGCGATTCCACTTCTATGGGGGCTTCGATTCCCTAGGTTGCCACAACAGTAAAGGTGGAGAGTTGGACGCCCACACCGGCGTAGGCGGTCGTCGTCGGGACGTCCAGGTCGTCGAGGTTGTTTTTGGTGACGGTCCAGTTGCCGTTGATCGGGTCGATGGCCCCGAGCGTGAAGGGGGTGGAGCCCCCGGCCGCACCGGCCGTCACCGTCAGCGTCCCCAGATACACCGCCCCGATCATCGCGGGGCTGGCACCCCCGCCGGTGTTG
>JAQGHP010000577.1 GCA_028288775.1 Phycisphaerales bacterium
ATCGTTGCGGTCTTGGAGCAAATATAGAGTCCGGCGGAAACGCTTGTCCTGTTCGCCCCGGGCCACCGGCGCGCCGCCCGCGGCGGTGTCCAGCTCGCCGGTCACTTCAAGCTGCGCATCGCGAATCGCCTCGGCCTCAAGCCGGTGCGGCTGCCAGCGCCACCAGAGCTGGTTGTCGGGATCGAGCGCGGCGTTCTCCGCTTGCGAACTCGACGCCTGCCGATAGGTGCTGGAGAGAACGATGAGCCGGTGCAACGCTTTCGTGCTCCATCCGCTCTTTTGGAATTCACTCGCGAGCCAGTCGAGCAGTTCAGGATGCGTGGGCGGCGAGCCTCGAACGCCGAAATCGCCCGGCGTATCCACGATCCCCCTGCCCAAATGCCACTGCCACACGCGGTTCACCCAGACCCGTGCAACCAGCGGATTCTTCGCATCCGTCAGCCAATCCGCGAGCGCGGTGCGGGGCAGAAGCGTCGCCCCGCTGCTCGCCGGCCCGGCGACGGCGGGCGTCGGCCCAAAGATCGCCGGCCATCCGGGCGCGAGCCCCGGGCCGGGGCGGTGAATGTCGCCGCGGACGAGCAGATGCGCCTGCGCCTTCTTCTGCTCCGCGGCGTCGTATGGCAACACCTTGTAGGCTTCTAGCGTTGTGGAATCGACCGCTGTCAGACTCAGCGGCGAATAAAACGCGAACGTCTGCGGCTTATCCGCCTTCGGGTTGTGCAACGCCTCCCACTGCCTTTTCTGCTCCGGGTCGGCGAGCATCACGTTGAGCTGCTGGCCGCTGGCGAAGAAACCCTGGAAGCGGAAATAATCGCGCTGGGTGATCGGGTCGAACTTGTGATTGTGGCACTGCGCGCACCCCATCGTTAGGCCAAGCAGCGAATTTGACGTCGCATTCACCACGTCCAGCAACACGTCGTTGCGCTTGAGCGCCAGATCGTCATCGTTGCTGCTGTACCGTGCCGCGGCTAGGAAGCCGGTGGCGATCAGATTCTCGTCCGTGTACGGCAGCAATTCATCCCCCGCGATCTGCTCCCTCACAAACCGATCCCACGGCTTGTCGTCGTTTACGCTCTTCACCACATAATCGCGATACCGCCAGGCGTACTTGCGAAATACGTTCGTCTCATACCCCTCGGTATCGGCCCAGCGCGCCAAGTCGAGCCAATGACGGCCCCAGCGTTCGCCATAGCGCGGACTGGCCAGCAGCCGGTCGACGAGCTTTTCATAGGCGTCTATGGAAGCATCCTTCTCGAACGCTTCAACCTCCGCCGGCGTCGGCGGAAGTCCCGTGAGATCGAGCGTGAGCCTGCGCACGAGCACACGGCGGGTCGCTTCCGCGCCCGGCCGAACGCCCCGCGCCTCCTGCCTTGCCGCGATGAACGCATCCACCGGCGTCCTCACCCACCCCGCATTTTTTACCTGCGGCACGTCCGGCCGCACGATCGGCTTGAACGCCCAATGCTCCACCTTTGCCGTCGGCGGCGGCAGCAGCGATTCGTCCCACTGCATTCCCTGATCGATCCACGC
The DNA here is from genome assembly GCA_028288775.1 of Phycisphaerales bacterium. Lineage (GTDB taxonomy): Bacteria > Planctomycetota > Phycisphaerae > Tepidisphaerales > Tepidisphaeraceae > RYN-428. Next base: position 1,531 of record JAQGHP010000577.1, read on the forward strand.
CCTCAGCACCCCCACCTGTTCGGCCGTTAGCGCCTCCCCCTTCCCCACCGGCGGCATGCGCTTGCCTTCCACAACTCCGCTCACGAGGTGGATCAGCAGACTGTGCGCACTGTCGCCGGCTTGCGCCAGCGGCTCGCCGTTGGTCTCGCCGAGGATTTCTTCGCGCACGTCCAGCCGATAACCTGATTTCGCGTCTGAGCCCTTGTGGCAATCGAAGCAATGGGCGGAAAGTATCGGATGCACGTCGCGGCGGAAGTCCACGCGCGCCGTGGCCGCGGGCGGGAGCGGCAGGTTCTTGTACGCCGTCGGCAGATGGTACTTGGTCGCGAGATACAGGCTCGTCTGCTCGATCTCCGATTGCGTGAGTGCCCGCCCGTAAACCAGCACCTCGGCGATGTCGCCATCCCATCCCTGCGCGTTTTGCGCCCCCGAGTCCTCGCGATTGCCGACGACAAACCCGTCGAGCCCCGTCTCCGCCGACACCTTGCCACCGGTGACAGGTTGGGCGACGCCATTCAATTCGCATTGAATCGCCGACCCCAGCCCCTCGGACCGATAGGTGGCCAGGAATGATTTTCGGATCGTCTCGACCGTGGAGGAAGTGGTCGCATTCTGATCGTTCACGGCATCCGACCAGACGAAATATGTCCCGCCAAAGGCGAACTGCTGAAGGACGAATACCGGAGACCGGTTGTCGCTTCCGCGCCGAAAGGCGAAGAGGGTCCCGCCGGAGGTGGAATTTTCAGCCGCCCTTGCGACCACAAATACGGTGCGTGGGCTGCCTGAATCGAGAAGATTGAGTTGCGTACTATGAAGGCCATCGATCCGCGACCGCGAGAACCGAACGGCGGCATGGCCGTTGATTGCATCTGCTATTAACGTGGGTTGGCGGGACGGATCGTCCTGCGAAATGTCACGGGTCGAACCCGGCGCGCCCGATCGATCCCCCCAGTGCGTGACCCGGCGGGCGCCGTCCTGCGCGCGAACCGAATTCGGATCGTCCGGCGAAATCGCGTCCGCATCGAGCCAGAGCGCAACGCCTTGCCGAACCGGGGGAGCGGATTGTTCGCTCGCGCGAGCCGGCGCATGCACGGCGAGGGCCGCAATGACGCAGATCACCACAACTGGCAGGGAACCTAATTGCTGCATGAATCGCTCTCGCTCGCCTTATCATATCATGCGTATAGGCGATGCGTTGTGCGCGGGGCGTATGTGGCACAGCCGCCCCCGGCTGTGTTTTCTCTTTCCGCCTGCGGCGGAACCACAGCCGAGGGCAGCTGCGCCACACGGAATCACAGCCGGGGGCGGCTGTGTTGCATTACACTGCCAACGGATGATCGTCCCGCACCATCGCCAGTTCCGCAGCGGCGGCGTTGGATTCCACCTGCCCTACGTCCTTGCAACCGGGGATGACGCAACTTACCGCGTCGTTTTGCATGCACCATGCCAGCGCCCACTGCGCCATGTTCACGCCGGGTGGGACCTCGGTCTTTTGAATTTGCTCCACCTCGCGCAGGCGGGCCTGCGTTTTTTCCGGGTCGTGGGTGGAGCGGACGTCGCCTTCCTTGAACGTGGTGCCGGGCTTGTACTTTCCGGTGAGCAGGCCGCTGGCCAGCGGTACGCGCGCCAGCACGCCCAGGTTTTGCTTCTGACATGATTGCAGCAAGCCCTGCTCGGGCCTTCGGTCCAAGCGGTTGTAAATCACCTGCACGGCCTGCGCGCCCACCTGTGACGCGCGGTCGATTTGCCACACGTTGTCGTTGGGGCTGACGGAAATCCCAAGGTGCCGGACCTTGCCGGCCTTCACTTGTTTGTCGAGAATTTCCCACAGCCCCGGCGTCTGGAACTTCTCGTTGTCCCCTGAATGGAATTGGTACAGGTCGATGTAATCGGTCTTGAGTGCCTTGAGCGAATCTTCAAGTTGTTTGAGCACGTCGGATGGTTCGTAGTGGACGGTGCGGTCCATGTACTTGTGAAAGTGGTGGCCGAACTTGGTGGCGAGCACCCACTTTTCCCGGTCGCGGGCGATTGCGTTGCCGATGAACTGTTCGGAGAGATGGTCGCCATAACACTCGGCGGTGTCGATCAGCGTAATCCCCGTCTCCCTGCATCGGTCAAAAATCGCATCGACCTCCGCCTGCGTGAAATCCTTCCCCCACTCTCCGCCGTACTGCCACGTCCCGATGCCGACGACGGAAACGCGAAGTCCGGTGCTGCCGAGCGTGCGATATTTCATGGGGAAATGAGTACCACATGGAGCGTGAAACGTGAAACGTGGGGAGTAGGCAGTAGGCAGTGGGCAGTAGGCAGTAGGCAGAAAAGGCAATGCTCATTCTCTGCCTACTGCCTACTGCATTCTGCCTACTTCTTCTTCTCATCCGTCTTAAATACCTCATCCACGGTCGTCGTGAATGTGCCGAAGGGATTGGCCTCGACCTTTGGCTGCTGGATGGTTCCCTTGATGGTAAATTTGAACAACTCGCTGCGGGCGCCTTTGAGCAGGTCGTTGATGAACGGCACCTTGAAGCCCCCGGCGTTGTCGGTGACAAACGTCATTAGAACTTGTTTGTTCTTGAAGTCGAGGTGGCCGGTGCCGGTCATCACCATGTTGTCGCTCTTGAGTTCCACTTGTTCGAAGTTCAATCGTTGGCCGTCCACGCTGTAGCGGGCGGTGCCGGTCTTGAACGGCGTCGCGATGGGCAACGACAGGTTCGTCACCTGGAGCAGGCCCATGATGAGCGGGATGCGGTAGAGCTCTTTGCCGGTGACCAGCACGTCGCCGCGGCCGCGCCGGATCGAATTGTCCCCCCACGCGCCTTCCAGCGCGAGGCTCGCAGTGAGCTGGCCGTTGAAGTCCTTGTCCGCCGTGAGTTCCTTCACGTCGGCGTTGCGGAGCACGAGCGACAGCAGGTAGCGCGACGGAGCGTCGTCCGGGTAGCTCAGGTGGATCTGCCCGGCCATCTGCCCGCCGGCCACCGTTGCCCGCATTTTATCGATGTAGAACTCGTTGCGGTCGGCGGGTTTAATTAGGTCGGCCTTGAATCCGTCGAGCTTGCGACCGGCCATCGTCAGCTTGCTGATGTCCAGGTCTCCCTGCATCGCCGAGAGCTTCCCGTCGCGAACGGTCGCGGCCATGCGGAGCTTGCCGACGACATCCTGCAGCGGCACACCCGCGTCGAGCGAGCAGCCATTGAGCGTGATCACGCTGGCCAAATCGATGTCCAGCGGGGCCGCGGGCACCGTGGACGGCGCGGACGCCGGGGCTGAAGCTGCGCCCGGCGCCTGCCCCGCCGCGACGGTCGAGGCAGGCGCCGTGGCAGTCGCGAGCCCGGCAGGCTTGACGATCGCCGCGCCCGTTCCGGCGCCAAGCAGCCCTTCACCGCGATAGACGAATTTCGGGAATTCGAAATCGATGGACCCGTGCAGCTTCATGGAATCGATCACGCTCAGCAGCACGGCGGGCAGCGCCGCGCGGAGTTCGTCATCGACCGCCACGTCCTTGCCCGTGAGCCGCAGGTCCCACACCGGCCGCTCGCCGGTCGAGCCGGTGCCCGACACGCTCAACATCCCCGCGCCGTGGCGGGCGGTGACCGCTTCGATGGTGACGCTCCCCTGATTGATTCGGATCGTCCCCGACTGCAATTCCAGCCGATAGGGAATCGACTTGATCGAGCAACTCAATCCTCGCGGTTTAAGCACCGCCGTGAATCCCATCGGGATGGTTCCGAGCGAATCGGCGGGAAGGGGGAAAGAGGACGCGGGGAGGAGAGGAGGCGACGCGGGGACGCGGGGACGCGGAGACGCGGGGAAAAGACCGGAGGGAGCGGTCGAAGGGCCCTGCCCCAGTGTCGTTGCGCTCGCCGCACCATTCCCATCCCCTGAGCCTTTCGCCATTCCGGCGTCGACTACTCCGTTCCCCGCGTCTCCGCGTCCCCGCGTCCCCGCGTCTGCCCCAACCTTCT
>JAQGHP010000189.1 GCA_028288775.1 Phycisphaerales bacterium
CCCGGGCTCCTTCGTTATAAAATGAAAGCGACCGGTGATCGCAGATCACCGGTCGCTTTCATTTTGTCTATTGCACCGCGGCTTTAGGCAGCCTTGGGCGTTTGCAGGACCAGGTGGGGCCGGGCCAATTCGACGATGGCGTTGAACGCCGCGACGTCGATGTTCGCCAGGTCGCTGAGCATTTTGCGGTTAAGCTCGATCCCGGCGGCGACGAGTGCGGGGATGAAGCGGTTGTACGGGATTCCCCGTTCGCGGACGGCTGCGGCGAGGCGGGTGACCCAGAGGGTGCGGAAGTGCCGCTTCTTTTGGCGGCGGTCGCGCGTGGCGTACTTGCCGGCCTTGCGGGTGAATTCAATGGCCTGGCGGTAAATCGTACCCGGGCCGCCGACGAATCCCTTGGCGCGTTTGAGAACGCGTTTGCGTTTGCGGGCGTGGGTAGGCCCGCCGGTTACACGAGGCATGGTCCAGTCCTTTCATGGGGAGCCAGAGGCACTTCGCCGCTACGGGCGGGGCTTGGCTGCACCGGCGACGCGCCGGTGCTTTGTTTCGGAGCTGAAACGCGGCTCGTGAAACGTGCGTCTGAAACGTGAAGACGTGAAACGTGAGAAGACTTCGGTTAGCCGTGTCTTCTCACGATTCACGTTTCACGTTTCAAACACACGTTTCAGCTCCCACGTTTCTCGAATGCTATTTCGTTTCAGCGGCCGCAGTCGCGGCCGCGGCGGCGGCTTTCTCTCGCCGAAGGGCGGCCAGCGCCCGTTCGTGGGCGATCTTGGCGGGCTTGAGCTTGCTCACGCCCATCAGGGCGCGCATGTTCTTTGCGTGGCCTTCGAACAGGATGGCCGGCCGGCGGAGCTTGCGGCGCTTGTTGGCCGGGCGGCTGCTCATCAAGTGCGAGGTCAGGCAGTGGCCACGCTTGAGCTTGCCGGTCTTGGTGACCCTGAAGCGCTTGGCCACGCTCTTATTGGGTTTCAGCTTGTATCCCATCACGGTCTTTCCGGACTCCCTAATCCGGAGTCCTGCGTACGAAGCGGATAATCGAGTCCTAAGACAAACGCCCCCCAATCGGTTTTGCCGATTGAGGGGGCGTGAAGATAGCAAGTGTCTCGCCCGCCGTCCAGTGCGTGCCTAGGCGTACCGCGGATTACGACACGGCCGGGGTTGCCGGCGCGGGAGCCGGGCGGGGCGCAGCCGGGGCCGCGGTCGGACGCGGCGGGATCGGGGTGCCGGCGGGCCGGGAAATCCCCGGGCCTACCGGGCCAGTCTGTGGCCGCGGGGCCACGGGAGACGCGCCGCCAGTCCCGGCTGCGGCTCCGGGCCGGGTGCCGCCCATCGGGATGTTCATGCTGCTGCCCACGCGGACGGGCGGCAGGTCGGGGATCTTGACCTTCGTCGGGTCCTTGTGGTCCGGCTGCAAGACCAGCGACATGCGCTTGCCTTCGATCTTGGCGTCGCGCTCCACCTTGCTGACAAGGAACAGCTCCTGCTTGACCTTGTTGAACAAGTTGCGGCCCAAGTCCAGATGCGCCATTTCACGCCCCTTGAACCGGAGCGTGAACTGCACCTTGTTCCCTTCCTTGAGGAAGTCGCGGGCGCGATTGACCTTGATTTGCAGGTCGTGGTCGCCGATGCGGATCGTGTCGATGTTGATCTGCTTCAGGCGGCCACCGCGGGAGGAGGCGCGGGATTTGTCTTCTTTTTTCTGTTGCTGATAGCGCCATTTGCCGTAGTCCATGATGCGGCAAACGGGCGGGCGGGCGGTGGGGGCGACTTCGACCAGGTCGAGGCCGGCCTCGCGGGCCATGCGCAGGGCTTCGGACGTGGTGACGATCCCGACCTGCTCCTCCTTATCGTTGACCAGCCGGATCGGCGAAATCCGGATCTGCTCATTGTGGCGAAAGTTCGTAGAAATGGCCTGTCACTCCTGTGTTGGGACTAAAGGACTGAATGCCGTCGATCGGGCACATGCCCGCCGGGCATCGAGAATCTTTACTGCCGGCTCGATCCCCAGTCCTCTTAGCTCCGGATCGAGTCCCCTAGACTATAGCCTTACGATGGCCCGGATACGGCGCTCAAAATTAAAGAGTAAAACCGTAATCACGCGGGCACCGCCGGGGTCGCTCCCCGGGTGGCCAGTTCCTGCCTGCAGCGCTGAATAAACTCGGTCAACGGCATGCGGTTCTGGTCGGCAGTCCCTCTCGGGCGGACACTGACCCCGCGTGCCGCAGCCTCCTGCTCCCCTATGATGAGCATGTACGGTATCTTTTGCAAGGCGGCATCGCGAATTTTTGCCCCCACCTTATCCGGCCCGAAGTCCCCTTCCGCCCGCAATCCTTCGGCCTTCAGGGCCTGGTCCACTTCTTTGGCGTAATCGACGAACTTCTCGCTGATCGTCAGCACCCGCACCTGCTCGGGGGCGAGCCAAAGCGGAAAAGCCCCGGCAAAATGCTCGATCAGCACGCCGATGAACCGCTCCATGCTCCCGAACGGCGCACGGTGGATCATCACCGGCCGATGCGGCTTGTTATCCGCCCCCGTGTATGAGAGGTCAAACCGCTGCGGCAATTGGTAATCAACCTGCACCGTCCCAAGCTGCCATTCCCGCCCGATGACGTCCTTGACGACGAAGTCGATCTTCGGCCCGTAAAACGCTGCTTCGCCCGGCTCGGTGGTGAAGGGCACGCCCAGGCTGGCCGCGGCGTCGGTACACGCCTTCTCGGCCTTATCCCATTGCGCCGTTTCACCCACATATTTCGCGCTGTCCGGATCGCGCAGCCCAACCCGCACGCGGTAATCGTGCATGCCCAGCGTATTGAAAACGATCTTCACCAACTCCAGGCATCCCATCAGCTCGGCGGATAGCTGTTCTTCGGTCACGAACAGATGCGCGTCGTCCTGCGTGAATCCGCGGACGCGGGTCATGCCGCCCAGCTCGCCGGACTTTTCCCAGCGGTAGACGGTGCCGAATTCCGCAAGGCGAACAGGCATCCCACGATAACTCCGCGGCTCAGACGCGAAGATGCGGATGTGCATCGGGCAGTTCATCGGCTTAAGCAGGTAGCCGTCGATCTCGCCCTTCTCCATTCGGTTCGACAACTCCGCGCAGCCGCAGTTTTCCTTCGCGAGCTTCTCGAAAAACTCCCGATCCACCAACGGCGGAAACTGGCTCTCCCGGTAATACGGGTAGTGCCCGCTGGTGCGGTACAAATCCAGCCGCCCGATGTGCGGCGTAAAGACCTGCGAATATCCCTGGCGGCCCAGATGCTCTGAAATAAACTTCTGCAGCTCCAGCCGGACGATCGCCCCTTTGGGCTTCCAAAGCACCAGGCCCTGCCCCACCTGCTCGTCAATGGTAAAGAGCCCAAGCTGCGGCCCCAGCACGCGGTGGTCGCGCTTCTTGGCCTCTTCCTGCATTTGGGTGAGCTTGTCGAGCTCGGCCTTGTCGAAGAAGGCGGTGCCGTAAACGCGGGTGAGTTGCTCGCGATTGCTGTCGCCGCGCCAGTACGCCCCCGCCACGCTTTGGAGCTTGAAGGCCTTGATCTTCCCAGTGGAAGGCACGTGCGGCCCGATGCACAGGTCGGTGAAATCGCCCTGCCGATAGATCGAAACCGTCTTCTCCCCCTTCTCCACGAGCCCGTCGATGATCTCGTCTTTGAACCGCTGCTCCTGAGAATGCAGGATTTGCTTGGCGGTTGCCGGTTCGACATCCTCGCGTTGGAAGGGCAGATTTTCCTCGACGATCTTCTGCATCTCCTTCTCGACCCGCGGCAGATCATCGGCCGAGAAGCTCACGCCCTTGGGAAACTCGAAGTCGTAGAAGAACCCGTTCTCGATCACCGGCCCGATGGTGTATTGGAACTTGGGGCCGTAAAGACGGCGCAGCGCCTGCGCCAGCACGTGAGCCGTGCTGTGCCGCATGACGTAAAGGCCTTCGGGATTTTTGTCCGTGATGATCTGGAGGTCGTGGGACCCGCTGAGCGGGTGCGAGAGGTCCACGAGCTTCCCGTCGACCTTCCCGACGATGGCCGCCTTCGCCAGCCCCCGCCCGATCGACTCGGCGACCTGCCCGACGGTCACCCCGTCCGCGAATTCCTTAACGCTCCCATCCGGGAGTTTGATCAATGCCATAATTCCTCGCTCACACACTCACTAGCGTCAACGCACTCCCCATCGTCCGGCATCCCCGCCGCTTCGTCAAACTGAGGGATTGAATAACCTTCCGACAATCCGGGAAGACTTTCCACGACCGCCGCGCTATAGCCGGAAAAAACCCGCCTGGTTGCGTCAATCATATGCTTCTCTCGCGCACCATCCAGCAGCAGTGACGTACCCATCCGCTCCTTACGTTACAATGATGGAGCATGCCCACCCTGACCGGGGGGAGCGAGAGGACGCCAGCCGTGAAGGGGTGGCCAGGTCATGAAGCCGATTCTCGAGTACCGTAAACCTTCGACTCAACCCAAACTGTCGAACGCCGCCGGACTGATTTCGGTGATAACCGGGGTGATGGGTGCGTGTCCGATCGTTCTCCTCTGGCTGCCGGGTGTTCTGAACGGCACTCAAAAGCAAGCGATGCTGTTGATCCCACCCATTCTGCTGTTGACGGGCTGCATTTTCGGGGGGATGGCGATTTTCTCGCAAACCAGCAACCGGGAACTCGGCTGGATCGGCTTGGCAATCAACGGCCTCATCCTGGTCTGTGTCGGCATCCTCGTTTGCCGAGCCGCCAGGTAAAGTTATCTCCGCATTGTCCTGCCCAGCACCCGCGCCTAGCCTCTGCTGACTTACCCTTCCGGCGTTTCGATGAGGTTTGCAGCCGCGAAGCTTGTCTTCGCCACGTGGGACCAAGGCACAGACGAGTAAGAGTAGGATTAAGAGTAAGAGTAGGATCGCGCTCTGGACTTCCCTGGACGCGCGTCCTAATCCCACTCTTAAATCCTACTCGTCTTTTCGTCTTCCCCACGGACGAACACAAGGTTTGTCCCTACAACCCATCCCCCAACTTCATCAATTCCGGGATGTACTTCTCGTAATGCTTCCACCGCCCCACCGATGAGGAGTAAATCGGCCTCCGCACCTGATCGCGGCTGGAGGTCGCGACATAGCGCTTGTTCTCGTGAAACGCCAGGCATCGCTCGTCCCAGGGCAGATCCAGGAATTCAAGCAATCGGCGGGTCTGGGCTTCCTTGTCGGCGACCACGTCCTCATACCTTACCTCGATCATCGGAACCGTCAGGACCTGCTTCCAATGGTCCATGAGCGTGCGGTAATCGCGGTAGTATGCGGCGAGATGGGCCAGATCGAAGCTGAACTCGTTGCCCTCCGCGAAGTTTGTAAAGTAGCAGGAGAGGCAGGTGTCGCGCGGGTCGCGCACGCAGTGGATGATGTGACAGTCTGGCAGCAGCATTTCCGCGATCCCCAGCGTCTCGAAATTCAGCGGCATCTTGTCGGTCACGTACCGCGCGGTGGAATTCAAGGCCTCGATGCCTTTCACGTACACCGCGGCTACGCCATTCGCCCTGTTCACTGACAACGTGTCGAGCCGATGCGTGCCCGCCGTGTCCCTCGCCCACGGGGCATGTGCCAGCGCGTTGGCCGTCAGGTTGAGCAGCTTGAGCTCGCCGCCGCCGAAGACGTCGGGATGGGTGGCGAGGATCTGCTCGACCAGTGAAGTGCCCGACCGCGGCATTCCCACGATGAAGACCGGCCGGCGGCTTCCGTGCGTGGCGCGCGGCAGGGCCGCCAGGTTGCGCTTGTTGTAAGCGCCGATCTGCCTCTGGGTCCAGGCGGCGTGTGCCGCGGGGTCATAATGGCGCTTTACGCCCGCATTGGCTTTGCGGGCGTGCGCGAACGCCTCTTCATGACGGCCGGTCGCTTCATACAAATTGGCGGCCGAGAAATGGAATTGCGTGCGAACGTGCGACGAGACGGACTTGCTCTCCATCGCCCGCTCAAGCATCGCCGCCGCCCGGGCCTCCTGCCCGATCATCGGGGCGATGTGTGCGAACGTCGCCGCCAGTCGCGGGTCGGTCGACCCGGCGGCCATCAGCCCCTCCAGGATCTCCATCGCCTCGCACGTCTGCGCGTTCCCCGCGAGCACGCATGCCCGCGTGATCTGGATTCCGGGTTCCAGCGGCCACAGTGCGACGGCTTTCGCGCTGTGCTCCAGCGCCCGAATGATTTCGCCTTGCTGAAGGTACCACGCCGCCAGCCCCTCATGTGCCCCGCCGAACCGGGGGTTCAGCCGCACGGCTTCCAGCAAATGCCCCTCCACCTCCATCGGCTGATCCGCGCTCCGCGCCGCGCACGCGAGGCGGTGGTGGTAGTCAGCGACGGTCGGATGCAAGCGCACGGCTTCGCGGAACCGTTCCAGCGCCGCCGGGAATTCGCCCTGAAGGAAATGCACGTCCCCCCGGGCGCACGCGTC
>JAQGHP010000624.1 GCA_028288775.1 Phycisphaerales bacterium
CCCTGACTGCGGGAAGCGGGCGCCGGCGTCCGAAAACGTCGCCGGACAGAAGATGCTCTGCGCCGCGTGCGGGACGCAATTTATTGTCCCCGATGCGACGGCCGTGGGCGGGCCCGCGGAGCCGACCGGTGGCAGTGTAGGTGTGCCGGCCGTAGACGGGGCTCGTTCTGCGGATGCGGTGGGTTTTGAAATCCTGCCGTTGGCTGGTGCCAGTGAACCGCGGATTGATGGGGCTCCTACCCCGGACGCCCCGGGCTTTGAAATTCTGCCTCTGGAGCGGCGGGGATTGGGTGTGACCGGGTGGGTTGTCATCGGCCTGATCGTGGCGGCGCTGCCGATGATGGGGGCAATTTATGCTTATAACCAGTTCGAGCGGTCGGCCCTTGCGCAGCATCGGGTAACTGCTACCGCGCTGAAAGCCGATGCCGACAGGCTGCTCGAGGGGCGCATGTATCCCGAGGCGCAGGTAAAGTATCAGGAACTCGGCGAGTTCATCGCCCTGCGCGCCCCCGACGACCCGTACCTGCGAACGCTCGCCGACGACGCTCAAGTCAGCCGGGACAAGGCTTCCGCGGCCATCCTGTCGGTGGCGGCGTCGCGGGGAAGGCCCGCGCCGGTCGTGGCACTTTCCTTGCCGAAGTCTACGACTCGGCCGGCGGCGAAGGGCACCCAGGTCGCCTCCGCGAATGATTCGCGCTCAGCGCCCGCACCGCCGATCACGCCCCAGGTGCCGAAGCCCGCGACGTTCGATGTTCCCGCGCCCAAGCCCGCCGTGCCGGCGCCCCCCGCCGTCGGTTCGCGCCCGCCCATCCGCCCCGTCGCCGACCGGCGCGACGGACTCACGGACGAGCGCATCGGCCAGGCCATTCAGCTTGGCGTCAATCACCTCATCGGCCAGTTCGACCGCACCACCTTCGAGCTGCACGGGAACAACGACAACCAACACGAGGGCGCGGATGCGCTGTGCGTCTACGCCCTCATGCAGTGCGGGGAAGCCGTCAATGACCCGCGCCTCAACCATCGCGGCCCCTTCATGGTCGGCATTCTCGAAGCCATGAAGAAGTTCCCGATGACCGGCCACTATGCCACGTATTCCCGCGGCATCCGTTCGACAGCCCTCGCCTTCGCCAACCGCCCCGAAGACCGGCCCGCCCTCAAGGGGGATGTCGCCTGGTTGCTGAGCACCCACGACCACGGCGCGTACTCCTACACCAAAGTCGCGCCCGGCGGAGGGTGGGACAACTCCAATTCGCAATACGGACTGCTGGGCGTCTGGTCCGGCGCGGAAGTCGAAATCGAAGTCCCCAACGTCTATTGGATGGACGTCGAAAAGCACTGGATGAATTGCGAGATGCCCGATGGCTCCTGGGGCTACGGTCGCGGCGGGCGCGGGGGCGAGGGGACGCTGACCATGACCTGTGCGGGAATCGCATCCATGTTCGTCTGCCATGACTGGCTCGACGCCCCCAAGTTCGGCGCGCTGGTCGGACGCGAACCATTCTCGCCGGGGTTGAAGAAGGGACTCGAGTGGCTCGAAACGGGCGACCATTCCGTGGAAGTCAACGGTCACTGGGGGTATGCGCTCTATGGCATCGAGCGCGTTGGCCTGGCCAGTGGGTTTAAGTTCTTCGGGAAGCACAACTGGTACCCGGAACTGTCCGCCCAGGTCCTGGCCAAACAGCGCCGCGATGGGTCGTGGGGCGACGACGTCGACACCGCCTACGCGCTGCTGTTCCTCTCCCGCGGCCGTCACCCCGTCCTCATGAACAAGCTGCGGTTCGAAAGCCCGGGCCAGGGACACCCCGCCTACTGGGCCAACCGCCCGCGCGACGCCGCCAACCTCGCCAAGTACGCCACCAAGGAGATGGAACGCCCCATCAACTGGCAGGTCGTCCCCCTCTCGCGCGAATGGACGGACTGGGACGATTCCCCCATCCTATCCATCGCCAGCCACAAGCCGCCGACCTTCTCGGATGCGGATGTCGACAAAATCCGCAGCTTCGTCCAGGCCGGCGGAATGCTCTACGTTCAGGCGGACGGGGATTCCACCGTCATGCCGGGCTTCGCCCGCTCCCTCGCAACGCGGCTGTTCCCCGCCTACGAAATGGAGGACGTGCCCAAAGGGCATCCGCTCTATTCATCGCTCTACAAGGTCCCGACCCACCCGCTGCTGCGGATGGTGACCAACGGCTCGCGCATCCTCATGCTCTTTTCGCAGTCCGATCTTTCCCGCCACTGGCAACTCCGCGAGCAGAAGACCGAGGCCGGCAAGCCGCTCTTCCAACTCGGCATCAACATGTTCGTCTACGCGACAGGCAAGCGCGATCTGCGCAATCGTCTGCAAACCAATTACATCGCGGCCATCACCGCGACGCCCACAACGACCGTGAAGATCGCCCGCGTCCGCTATGCGGGCAACTGGGACCCGGAGCCCTACGCCTGGACGCGCTTCGCCCGCCAGTTCCAAAAGCAGACCGGCTACGCACTGGACGTGCGGTCGGTAAGCATGCGCGAGTTAGACCCCAAGGTTTACCCCTTCGCCCACCTGACAGGCACCGCCCGCTACATCGCATCTTCCGACGAGGTGGCCGCGATCAAAAAGTACGTGGAAGGCGGCGGCGTGCTCCTTGCCGACCTCACCGGCGGCACCGGCGCGTTCGACGAATCTTTCCGCACCACCGTCCTCGCCTGCGCCTTTCCCGACCTCAACGCGAGGGTGATCCCCCAAACCAGCCCGCTCTTTCAGCCCGGCCCCCCGGGAATGGAAGACGAGAGCAAACCCCGCCTCCGCCCCTATGCCGTTGAAAAAGGCGGCGACGCCGCGACCGGTCTCAACGGCTTCGCCGCGGGTAAAGGCCATGTCCTGTTCACCAGCTTCGACATCACCTCGGGCCTGCTCAACACAACGACGTGGGGCATCATCGGCTACGAGCCGACGGACGCGCAGCGGCTCATGAAGAACGCCATCCTCTGGACGATGGATGGGCAGAAGGATGAATGACGCATATTCTTCTTGCACCCGGGGCCGTGGCGTCATGAGGCTTTACGAGCAAATCCGTGCGGCCGCAGGAACAAATCGGTCGAAACTTTGAAATGTTCGGCCAGCTTTACAACGTGCGCCTTGGACAGTTCCCGCTCTCGGCGCAAGATGGCCGCTCCCAATTGGCGATTGCCCAGCAGTCTGCCCAGGTCCGAAGACGACATCCGCGCCTGCCCCATCAAATACTCCAACGCGTCAACGCCGTCCCTAAACGGCGTCGCGACGGGAGAGTGTGCGTGTTCATAACGCTCGACAAGGTCGCTCAAAACGAGCAGGTAATCCGCTTGCCCGGGCGTCAGCCTGTCCTCGTCAATGATCCCCAGTTCGTCGATCAGTGTCAGGGCGTCCCTCAAGCTCCTCTTGTCTCTGATCGGGGCAAGAGGGAAGCGCCGAACAAGCTCGAGGTAGTCGGCCGCGACCTTGTATTTCGCGAACGCCATTTCAGTGCCTGCCTTTCCAATCGCCCTTGCTGTATTGAGCGTGCGTCAGGAAGTCGCGCACGTAGATCATTCCCCATCGGTATTTAATGGCGACCACCAGTCGGTATTCGTTGCCGCTTACGTTGAAGACGGTAACCGTATTCCCGCTGGCGATCTTGGCGGCGTCGGCATGTGGGAAAACTCTTCGCACGTCCTGAATGTTCTTCCAATCCGCCATCGTGGCCACTTCCGACCATTTCGAGAGCGCCGTGCGGGCCTGCGGAAACGCCTTCCCGAACCTCTGCAAGGCCGTCCGTTTGACGATCCGCATGAGTACATTTTGTATTCGGACGGCTCGAAAGTCAACCCGCCGCCCGGTTCAGCTCGGCCAGATCAACCACCCGCGGCAACTGGCGGGAGATCATCGGGTCGTGGCTGACGAGCATCAGGCTGGCGTTGACTTCCGCGGTGAGCCGGCGAATCAGATCCAAACTCTGTTGCGCGCTCTTGGGGTCCAGGGAGCCCGTCGGCTCGTCCGCGAGCACGAGGCGGGGGCGGTTGGCGAGGGCGCGGGCGACGGCCACGCGCTGTTGCTGCCCGACGGAGAGCTTGCCGGGCCGGTAATGCAGGCGGTCGGTGAGGCCAACTTCCTTGAGCAGGTGTTTGGCCCACGCCGGGTCACTGGGGCGGCCGGTGAAGCTCATTCCCAGCAATACGTTTTCCAGGGCGGTGAAGCCGGGGAGCAGGTGGTGGGTCTGGAAGATGTAGCCGATGTTGCGCCCGCGGAAGATGTCGCGGGCGGCCTCGCTGAGCTGCGTGATATCGGTGATCCTGCCCGCCGCGAGCGTGGCCGCGGTGGTGCGATAGTCGAGGACCGCCGCGGCAGGCGCGGTCGCTCCGCCGACTGAGCTGACCGCGGCACTCTCCGATGCTTTCACAGAACCATCCGGCACGGCAGCGGCGGATTCGCCCGAGAGATCGAACTGGATGCGCCCGCTGTCGGGCGTGAGGATTCCGGCGATCAGGTGCAGAAGCGTGGTTTTCCCCGTCCCGCTGCCCCCGATGAGGCCGACCTGCTCCCCGTCGCCGAGACGGAATTCCGCCACATCGATCACCGGCACCGCCGCCCCGTCTGGGGCGACGAAGCGTTTTTTCAACTGAAATAGTTCGACGGACATGGGGGGAAAATACAGGCGTTGGTGCCCGAGTGCCAGTTGCGCGAGCGAAGGGCGTGAAACGTGGTGAGCGTGAAACGTGAAAACGTGAAACGTGAGAAGAGCGGCACCGGCGACGTCTTCTCACGTTTCACGTTTCAGCGTCACGTTTCACGTTTCACGTCTTCAGGATCATTTCTCCAGCTCATCCACCGTCGGGCCGATCGCTTCGGCCCAGATTTCGTAGCCTTTGAGGTTCGGGTGGAGCGAGTCGGGCATGATGGATTTGGGGAGGGTGCCGTCGGGTTCCAGGAACTTCTCGTTGATGTCCAGGAACTTCACGTGCTTGTCAGTTTCCGGCAGCTTCGCGAGGGCGTCGTTGACTTCCTTGATCTTGGGGCGGAAGCCGTCCGTCGCCTTTTCGCCTCTGGGGAAGACGGCCAGCAGAAAAACTTTCGCCTCGGGGAGTTTCTTCTCGACGTCCGCGACGACGGCCTTGATGCCTTCGATGGTGTCCTTGGGCGACTGGCCGTTGCCCAGGTTGTTGGTGCCGATCATGATCTCGACGACCTTGGGGTGAATGTCGTCGAGTTCGCCGTGGTCGATGCGGTAGAGCAGGTGTTGCGTCTGGTCGCCGGAAATGCCGGTGTTATAGGGGTTGTACTTGCCGAAGGTCTTGAGAAAGATCTCATGTTGCTTGCCGCCGCGCCAGCCATCCGTGATGGAGTCGCCGAGGAAGACGAGCTGGATTTCGCCTTTCTTTTTGAGCTCCGCCTTGTCCTTCGCGAATTCGACGAAGCGGTGTGGGTCTTTGATGGCGGGGACCACGCTCTTTGGCTTCTGATCCGCCGCGGCGTCCTCCGCCCGCGTGTGTCCCGCCCACGCACTCACCGCCAGCGCACACATCAACACCCGACCGAAACGCGAAACCACCATGACTTCTCCTCGCAATTTAGGGCCTCTCCCCCGCCGACAAGGTATACCGCGACCGCG
>JAQGHP010000647.1 GCA_028288775.1 Phycisphaerales bacterium
TCGGTATCGAGGGCTGCCGCACCGTTGTCATGGGCGAAAGGGCCGACACCCCACCAGGTCGCGATGGTGGTGCCGTCGCCGGCCGAGGGGGCCGCGCTGACCGGCCCGCCGAGCTGCACGGGCTCGAGCTTCAGCCGCCAGGTAATGCCGTCGTTGTTCTTCGGGTCCTTGTTCTGGTGGCCCGATTCCCACGCCGCCAGCACCTGCTTCTCGCGGCCGTTGCACGCGATGCCGAAGGCCTCGAGGTACCAGCGGTCCTTCCCGTCGTACTTGTCCGCGAGCTTCACGAGCAGCGGAAGCACCTTCTCGCTCTGGTCGAACTGCAGCGCGAGGCACATCTCGCGCCACATGGCCGGGGCCTGGTCGGCCAGCACTTCCCCGGAAATTTGCGCGACGTCCAGCTTGATTCGGCGGGCCGCGCGGAACGCGGTAACGCGAATGTCGGCATCCTTGTCTTTCAACCCCTTCACGACCGCCTTTTCGCCGTCCTTAGAGCGGGCCAGCAGCCACAGGGCACGGGCGCGGTGGCGGGAGTTGGTGTCCGTCTCGAACTGCTTATTGAGCGCCTCCATCACCGGCGCTTCGTTAATCGCCCCGGCCAGCTTCGCGTATGCGAGATAACGCGTGGCGAGGTTGGGCGAGTTCAGGGCCGCGATCTGCCCGCCGACGGTATCGAGGTCGAGCTTCGGCAGAGCGGAAGGCGTGTAGCCTTCGGGGGCCAGCTTGTAGATGCGGCCATGGAGCTTCTGCCAGTTGTCCTTCGCGCCGGTGTCGCCGGTCGCGTGTCCGCCGACGCCCGGGTCGTACCAGTCGGCGATGTAGACCGCGCCGTCGGGGCCGACGCAAATGTCATCCGGCCGGAACCAGTTATCGTTCCCCTTCACCAGTTCAATGGCGACGGCTTCGTAGCCCGCGCCCCCGGCGGGCGAGGCTCCGTCCTTAAACGTCTTGGCCTCGTCGGGAGAGACCGGCTTCATGAGATCCGCCGCGCCGACGCCGCCGGGGCGGGTGACGTACGCGCGCACGATGTTCGGCCCCGCATCGCAGTGAAGCAGCGCCCCGCGGTAGACCTCGGGGAGCAGATCGCCTTCATAGACGCAGATGCCGCACGGTGCGCCAGCGCCCGTGTTGAGAAGGTTGGGGACGATGCCCGGCCAGCGGAGGTGCCAGTGGGCTTCGGGCTTGGTGAGGTTGGGGAAGGCGGCTTTGTACTGGTCGCGATCGCGGCCCCAGTTACTGCCGTTGGGGCCGGTGTAACCGAAGTTCCCCCCTTCCATCACGTAGTTGATGCGGACGCCCTGGTTGCCGTCGTCGTCGTTGTCCGACTGCCAGACGGTGCCGAAGGAATCGACCGTCAGCTCGTAGTTGTTGCGGAAGTTGTACCCGAGGACCTGGAACTCCGAGCCGTCGAGGTTGGAGCTGAGTGCGAGGCCTTCGCGGTAGCCTTCGCCGCGCTGCTTGGGACGGCCATGGAAGGTCTTGGCGTCGTTGCCGATTTCCGTGCCGGTGATGTCAACGATCGGCTGGCCTTCCTTGCTCTGGACGGCCGTGCCGTACTTGAGGATCGGGGTGTGATCGCCCTCGTTGCCGCAGTTGAAATAGAAGCGGCCGTCGGGGCCGAAGATGCCGGCGTGCGCGCCGTGGTCGTGGTTCGTTCCGCCGAAGCCGGTGTAAAGCACCTCCGGCGGGCCGACGGGGTGCTCGCCGCTGTCGTCGATCGTGTAAATGAGAATGTTCGGCGACTGGGCGACAATCACCTTGTTGCCCAGCACGCAGATGCCCAGCGGGGCAAAGAGGAGTTTGTCCTGGACAAACACCTTATAGCTGTCGGCGATGCCGGTGTGCTTGGTGTCCTCGAGGATCATGATGCGGTCGCCATCGGCGCGCGGGTGCATGCCGCGGTAGTTGGCGGCCTCCGTCACCCAGACGCGACCCTTGGCGTCGATGTCGATGTTGGTGGGATTGACCATCCCCGGCTCCGACGCCCACAGGCTCGCCTTGAGCCCCGGCGCGACCGTGAAGCTTTCCACCGTCTCCTCGCCGGCCGCGGGTCCATGGACCTGCTTTCCTTTGCCCGGCGAAATCGCCGGCACCGCCAGCAGGGCGGCGGCGGCCAGGGCGGCCGACCACCGTACAACGCCTCGAACACGTCTTCTCATGTATGACTCCGCAAAAAGATCCACGGGGGGAAACCAACGACACCGCACACGCGCCCCGACGCCTAAAATCGGCCCCGCCGTGGCGGTACGCTCTTGCTACCCCCCCGTCCGTGGCATCGTTGAACACGACCATTTCTGTGATTTTCGCTATTCGTGCGGCCCTTAGCGCGGAATTCATGAAACCTTGTTGCCTGTGCTCGGTCCAAGGCATACGCTTGGTGTCGATAGTTGGGGAACCGCCAACACTCCTGCGTTTCGCGGCACACACATCCAGTGAGCGTGCCGACCCGAAATTTCAATCCGCCAAGCGCTGGAATGGATTCCACGCGCCGAACTGTTTATTCGTCCGGGAATGGTCCCGCCCGGAATCCCCGCTTGCGGGGATCGCGTTGCCGGGCCCGGAAAGAAGTATTAGTCATGCAAAACGAAAATTCGATCCCTGGCACAAACGAGGGCGGCCAAACCGCCCGCATCATCCGCTCCGCCCTGTTCATCATCGCGGCCATCATCCTCGTCGTGAAGGTGCTCACGGCCCAGGGCGAAGCCGGTTCCTCATGCCTTATGGTCGTGATGTGCGTCCTCACCGGCCTGGTCATGGCCCTGACCGGAATCATGTCACTGGGCAGCAGGGAAATGTTCTGACCGCGCGTCAGACCTCCGCGGTGTCCGGCACGCGCAGATAGAAGCGCTCGATCCGTGCGTCGAAGATTTCCCCGTTGTCGCGGCGCATCTGGTATTCGCCTTCCATCGTGCCCCACGTCGTGCGGATCGGGCAGAAGCTCTGATACTTGAACGCCTGCCCGGGCTCCAGCCGCGGGGTCTCGCCCACCACGCCCGGGCCATGGACGTCCTCCCGGCGGCTCAGCGCGTCGATGATCACCCAGTGCCGGCTGATCAACTGCGCCGCCTCGGTGCCCGTGTTCGCCACGACGACCGTGTACCCGAAGACGTACCGCGGTTTGCCCGGATCAGATTCCTCCGGCAGATAATACGCGGTGGCGCCGACGCGGACGCCTTCCGTTGTGGTGTCGGACATTTCAGGGGTGGCCATACTTCGTCGCGCTCCTAGGCCGGATCGTACCGCACCCCCCTGCTTTCACTCAAATCCCCTCGCACCCCCGCCGCTTCGCGATTTGGCGATTTCGCCTGTACCCTACAACCCACGGAGCGCGCATGGCATCAGACGAAGCGGCACAAACCCCCGACCCCGATTACCCCCGCTGGCTCGCCGGGCAGCAGCAATCGCTCGAAGCCGCGCTGCGCGACGGCGCACGCGCCGAAGCGGCGTGGTCCTGGGCCCGGCTGCTGGCGTTCGTCCTAATGGCGGCCGTCTGGTATCCGTTCCGCAACCTGCCGGTAGTGGCCCTCCCGGCCGTCGCGATAGCGCTCGCGCTCTTCGTCGCGACAATCATGCTCCACCGCCGGGTCTGGCTCCGCCGGGAGTTTTTCCGTTCGCAGCTCACCATCGCCAAAGAATCCGCCGAGCGGGCCGGCGGGCACGTGACCATCGTGCGGGGCGGCGGTCGCCCGATGGACGTCGCCTTTGCAGGCGGCACCCCCCCGCCGATCCTGTCGCCCGGCCGCACCTGGCCGCTCACCGAACAGGAGCGCGACGACCTCGATTTCTATGCCTCCCCCGCCGGACTCTTCGGCCTGCTCAATCGCGCGTCCACGCGGATCGGCGCCGCGCGCCTCCGCGATGATCTGGAAAACCTCCGGCTCGAACCCGCGCGCATCCTCGCCCGGCAACAATCCGTCCGCTGGCTCGCCACAAACCACGCCCAGCGCCACCGCCTTCTCGCCGCGTTGGAAGGCGTCCGCCGACTCGACGATTCCTTGGCCGGCTTCGCGGAAGGTGTAGCGAAGGCCGAGCCAATCCTTTCCACTCCGCTCGCCTGGATCGTGCGCATCTGGACGGTCGCGGTGATTGCTCTCACTATTTTCGCAATCGACCGCA
>JAQGHP010000162.1 GCA_028288775.1 Phycisphaerales bacterium
CGATGTCGATGAGGAACGTCGGCATCGGCCCGACCGTCAACTGCACCTTGCCCGCGGCCTTGTCCCCCGCCGCCCGGAGCAGCGGCGTCACATTGCCCCACAAATCCACGCTCACCGGCCGCTCGCCAAGGTTGAGCGCCAGCGTTTTCATTCCGCCGACGTTCCCGCGATCCCAGAGCACCAGCACGCCCTGCCCGTCGCGGTCGAACAAAAACGCCTCGACGCCCTCGGCGATCGGCACCTTGCCGCGGTAGATCGCGCCGCCGAGGGTGTTGATGAGCGTGCGCATCACCATGAGCAACTCCCGCGGCTGCTTCACCACATGCTCACCATGTCCGCCCTGCCCGCCCTCCCGGCGGACCGTGAACGGCAGCGGGAAATCGATCCGCGTCGCGCCGCTGCTCAATGCGTACACCACGCGCTGCGCGAGATCATTGATCTGCGCCTCCCGCCCGTACCGCTCGCGGTCCAACAGCTCCAGGCTGAGCGAAAGATTGTGCCCCTCGCGCCCCTTCAAGTCCTGCACATACAGCGGCAATTGGTGCGGCAACACCGAGGGCGAAACGGATAAAGCCACGGTCGCCGGCAGCTCGCCTCCCATGTCGTACCAGGCGGGCCAGGGCATCGCGAGATCCGGCTTTTCCATGAGCGCCGCGAATTCGCGGTAGACTGCGCTGTAGACCTCGTGCATTTTCGGGTCGGTGACGAAAGCGTCCGTGCCGTCCGCGCCCAGTTGCCAGCGGTCGAGATGATTGGCATGCCGGGCGATCAGGTAAGCCAATTGCGGCTGCCAGAGTTTCGGGTCGCTCTGAAGGAGCTTGGTCCATGATCCGCCGCCGATTTTTTCGACCATCGCCGGCGGCGGATCGATCAAGCAAGCCGTGGGTGTTACACCCAGCTCCGCCAGCTTCTCCAGAAGATGATCGAAAGAATCCCCTTCAAGCTGCTGCACGTCTCCCGCGTTGCTCCAGATCGCCAGTTTCACCCGACCCGCCGGCAGCAACGGAAGAATCCGCGGCAGCTCGTCCCACGAGTCCAGCGGCAGGTCCGTCGCGATGATCCCAAACCGCGGGTCGGGCAAAACGCGCGGCGCGTTGTCAGGCAGCAGGATGAAATCGAGCGACTGGCTGCCTAGGAATTTACCCATGCTGCTCATCACTAGCGCCGCCTCGTACCATCCGGGCCGCAAGTCCGGCAGCGCGAGCACCATCCGCTTCTGCCCCGGCGCGATCTGCTCGGCCGATGCCATGTCCAGCGCGCCGCTGCGCTGATAGACGGTCTTGCCGAGCGCATCGGTAATGACAAGCTGAGCGGCGAGGTCTTCGGTGAAACGGTCGTTGAGGACGACTTGCAGCCGCAGCGGCTCATCGCGCCGGAAGATGTTGCCCGGCCGGTCGGTGCTCATCCTCACTTCAGGCACCTGCGATACGGTTACATCGTCGAACCACGCGCTCCCGCGGATGTCTTGGGTAAAGAGCGTGCGCTGCCCGAGCGTGCTGGGCGCGTATTGCGACGGCTGCAGGAGCTCGAGTTCGAGCACAAGGAACGCGGCGGCCGGATCGTCCGCCGACAGTTCCACGCCAAGGCTTTTCCAGGGCTCGTCTGCCTGCCGGGCCGCGTAGAGCTCTGAATGGTGCAGAGTTTTGGTGAGCACGTGGCCGTCAAGGTCGGTGAAATACGCGCTGATCCGTGCGCGGGCGTTGGGGAGGACGGTGGTCTGGACAAATCCGTCCACCCGGTAGTGCGCGCCGACATGAACGGGAATCAGGCCCGAGGGGTAGCGGTAAATCAGGCCGCCGCCATTGAGATCGAAGCGGAAGCTGTAGGCGCCGGAGTGGGCGCGGTCGGTGGCCAGCGTGCCGTTGACGTAATGCGGAAGCCCGAGGCCCTCGACCTTGAGCCAATTCATCGGCAGCTCTTCGGCGTTGCCCAGCCGCCGTTCCTCGAAATCAAACGTCCGTAGCACCCGGCTAACCGCCGCGGGGGCGGCGTGAAGCAGCCCGGGCAGAGCGAGTATTGCGAAGAAGAAAGGGAATCGTCGCATGGTCCGATAACTTCTTATCGGCATAAAGCGGGTAAATCCTGAATTGGACCGTACAAAGCATCGCGCCAAGTTGCCAGGGGGCCAAGAGGGCCAAGGGATGGAAAGGCAGGTTCGTGAAACGGGCGGGACGCCCGTGTCATAAATAGCTTCTTCAAGAAGAACGAATCTTGCCTCTTGGCGGCCTTGGCAGCTTGGCGTTCTTGGCGCTCAATCCGCTCGCGATGACGCTTCCGCGCGCTCCGATTCCTGAGACATCGTCGCGGCGATCGCGCAGCACAGGCATCCGATCACGAAAAAGTAATAATTGCAGAACGCCTGCTTATTGAACGCGATGAATGGCAGATAGACCATCGCCATCGCCGTGGCAAACCCGGCGGGATTTCGCGCGGCTTTCCAGACGCACAGCAACATTGCCGGCGCCACCGCCACAAATGCAAGACAAACCCATCCGGTGTACTTTGAGTCGAAATTGAGCCCCAGCCATACGAGATAGCTCAGCGCGTCCCAGCGGAAAGG
>JAQGHP010000686.1 GCA_028288775.1 Phycisphaerales bacterium
GAAATCCGAAAGGGTCCCATTGTGATCCAGATCGGCGAGACACAAATCGAGCGCATCTACAACCGGAATGGTCTTTTCACGATATGGGCGATATTTCAGCTCGGCGGCGACCTCTCGGACGTGGCGACGCCAGGCGAGTGTGCCCCATCCCACCGTGGCAAGAACGAGCAAGATGGCTGAGGCAATGACCAGCCCGCGGCGAGTAACGCGCCCGCCGCGGGGCGTGACGGCGCTTTTGCATTGAGGGCAACTTGCAAGAGCTTTGACGTCATGGCCGCAATGTACGCAGGACCCCGCGGATCGGAGTCTCTGGTGATGGCGTCGCCGTGCCAGGCGACCTGCGGCCCAGGATCCCGGCAGGATCGTGAGCACAATTGCGAGCGCCCAGGACGGCAATCCTATCGTCCAATAGGGGACGGCGACTGCAACCGGTCCGCGCGCGCCAAGCGGTCTGCCAAAGGACGAGAAGTAGCGGATCCCAAGAGCGCTCCATTGCGTATCTTGCGAATGTTCTGACGCCGGGACGAGGGAAACCGCGACCGAATCCGTGTTCAAATTAAGAATGGGAGGGTGTGGCCAAGGCGCGATCGACGACAGCGCGACATTGTCCATATGTGGCTGGATGACGAGAGCCACGTATCGGCCGTTCGCCCGCGCCGCATTGAGCATGACGGCTTCGTTGAGCCACCAAAGACCCAAGACGGTTATCAAAAGCACGAGCGAGGCCGCGCTCACGATCGCGAAAATGAACCGTAAGGATCGCGTCATTGGGATCGCCAAGCGTCTAATCGTATCCGAAGTGCGGCCAAAGGGCAGGACAAACGGGATTGGTTGGCTCCGTATCGATCCTCGGTTCTGTCGGGGTCAGACCGACCCCGCAACCGTCACGCACTCTTTGCTTGACCGCCGGAATTTGAAACCGAATTTGAAACCGGAATTTGAAACCGGGACGACTCTGAATTTAGGTGAGTAATTCAGAGTCGTCCCGGTTTTCTGCTCCCAGAGTCGTCCCGGTTTTCTGCTCGTCCCGGTTTTCTGCTCAGAGAATGGGCTCGGAAAAGGGGAGGCGTCCATATACTTGACTTGCCCGGTCGCGGCCGCTGCCGTCGGCGGCATGCCCCGACGCGCCGGCCACCATTTTCATAAACCACTTTTGGGTTAGAGCTATGGGTTGCGTGCGGCGGAGGAACTATTTCGCAAGCACATCACATGTGATTTATCAAATTCGTTAGGAAAAGTGCCTTTAAATCGGTCAAAATCGGTCAGAATCGGTCACGCGACCCCCGCCGCGGGGTGAAAACGGGGTTGGGGGGTGCGCGGGGGGAGCGGGTCGGTTAGGGGATCGGTCATGTTGTGCGGGGGGGAATGCATCTTTAGTCTGCGGTCTTTGTCGTTGCGAACCGCGCTCCGCTGCGCGTTGGGGCTACTGCGTCTCGCGCTGCCAAAGCCCGTGAGGTCTCTTCCGTTTAGCCGTCCCGCTTGCGGGGCGCTTTTGGGAGCGCTTGCAAAAGCGCCCCGCAAGCGGGGCGGCTAAACTATGGCTCGGCCCGCACGGTCTTGGGCCGCGCGAAGAGCAGTAAACCGATTCGCGGAGCGCCGGGGAGGAGGGCGGGGAGCGGAACGATCATTCTTCGGGATTCGCGCGATGGGGCGTTTTCGGATCCGCATGTTTGCGACCAGTGTCCGTTTTCAGGGCCTGGGAGGGGATGGCGTTGGCGGGTGGGACAGAATGGCGCACCACAATGCTCCAAATGTACACACACCCCCCGGGGGGGTGCGCGGCGGGTTTGCGGGGAGTAAATGTTGCAACGCCTGGTCGATTTGTGTCGGAGTGATCTGCCGAGGTCAATTCCAGAGGATCAGTCCCGGCCCGAACGGCGTCGTCAGGTCCGGGGGGCCGGGGAGGATTCGGGCGGCGAAGCCCTGGCGGCCACTAATGCGGCAGTCGATCGGAGCGGAAGCGTGGGACGGGCGGATCGGGGCGGGGGCGGACGGATTGCCGACACCGTCACGCGCTGGTGCCTTGACCGCGGTATGGTCTCTTTTAGACTCAAGTCCAATATCATTAACGCCGTCGCGGCCCGGCGGCCGGGCATTGGCCGATTTGTTGCGCGTTTGCCGATAAGGACCGATAATGAGTCAGACGTATCTCGTCACCGGAGCGGCGGGCTTTATCGGCAGCCGGCTTTCCGCAGCCCTCCTCGCCCGCGGCGAACGCGTCGTGGGGATGGATAATCTCAACGACTATTACCCCATCGTTCACAAACGCCGCCATCTGGCCGATCTGCTGCCCAATTCCAATTTCACGTTTGTCGAAGCCGATTTGCGCGATGCGGATGCGATGCGCGACCTGCTCGCGAAGCATCGGCCCGACGCCGTGGCGCATCTGGCGGCGATGGCCGCGGTGCGGTACAGCGTCGAGCACCCGCTCATCTACGGGACGGTCAACGTGCAGGGGACCATGAATCTGCTAGACGCCGCCCGGCTGGCGAATAAGCCGCGGATGGTGCTGGCTTCTACGGGTTCGCTTTATGGTTCTGACACGCCGGTGCCGTTCGTGGAAACCGCCGCGGCGGACCGTCCGCTCGCGCCGTACCCGGCGAGCAAACGGGCGATGGAGTTAATGGCCCACTCGTTTCATCACCTCTGGAAACTGCCGATCACGGTCGCGCGGTTCTTCAATGTGTACGGGCCGCAGGGCCGGCCGGACATGATGCCGTGGAAATGGTCGCAGATGATCCAGAAGGGGGAGACGCTTACGCTTTACAACCTTGGCCGATTGAAGCGCGACTGGACGTATATCGACGACATCGTCGCCGGGTTTGTTGCGGCGCTCGACAAGCCGCTGGGGTGGGAAGTGATCAACCTGGGGTGCAGCAACCCGGTGGAGAACATCGATTTCGTCCGCACGCTGGAAAAGCTGCTGGGCCGCGAGGCGAAGATCGTGGACGCGCCCACGCCAGCCAGTGAGCCGCTGATCACCTTCGCCGATATTTCCAAGGCGCGCAAGCTTCTCGGGTACAACCCCACGATCAATATCGAGGAAGGCCTGCGGCGATTTATCGCGTGGGCGAGGGCGGAAAAGATTCTCGATTAGTGGTCCGACCACGCCGCGAACACAACTCGGGCGTTCCGCTCCCTATCCGTTTCCCCCGAGTACGGGGGGAGAGGGGTCCAGAGCCGGCTTCCGGCCGCCATCGTCCTGCCTCGGTGATTTCGTTCAAGTCTTGGTTCGTTTGGGGCCGGCGCTTCTTCGCCGGCCTTGGGCCTGGTCGCGTCGGTTGCTGATGGCGCTGCTGATCTGGCCGGGGTGTCGGCGTTTGGCGCGGGCCGCCTTGGGCCGCGTGAGGTTTTGCTCCAGGAATTGCCGGCCTTGCTTCTGCCCGTCGGCCAGCAGCTCATGGATGTGACCCGAGTTGCGCGTGAGCTTGCTAACCACGTCCAGGTGGGCGGCGACTTCTTCCGACATGTTAATGAATCGCACTTCGATTGGAGTCGTCTTCTTGATGCCCGACTTGGCAAGCACATCGTGCGAAAGCGCACCCGCCCGCATTAAGAGATTCACCAGATCGATCACCTCCAAATTCTGCATGAGCGAGACGTTGCCCTCCAATTCGTTGCGGCGATCGAGGATTTCGCCGGTGGTGGAGGGAACATTCTTGCAATGGGTCGGATTAATTTGAATTACCCAGATTTCGTCGGGTATCCGCTCGCCCCCGACCGAACGCATCCGGATCAGCTCCTGCACGGGCGGGTTGTCGGAAAACATCCCGTCCCAATAGTAGTGATTCTTCACCTTTACGGCGGGAAAGATCGTGGGCACCGCGGCGGATGCCAGAATCGCTTCGATGCTGATCTCGCCGATCCGCGAGTTGAATTTCTTCATCTCCCCCGTCAGCACGTCGGCAGCGCCGACGAGTAGCACGGGGCTGTGCGGCTCGACCAGCCCCTCGAGCTCGCCGAACTCGATGTGTTTTTCCAACAGGGCCTTGAGGTCCGTGAACTCGTGCCTAGGCAAGAGCGAAGGGATGAAATTCTGCATGGCGCGAACGAAGGCGGACTGGGGCGAAAGCTCGAAATGCGGAAGGACGCCCCGGTCAATAAAACGCAGCCAAGTGGCGACGGAATCATCGAAAGCCGTTTCCGCAGGCAATTGTGCCGCAAGTTCCTCCCAGAACCCCAGGATTCTTTGTGCGATCGGAGTCGGATCGCCCTGTGCTGTTTTCAAGAGTCCGTACCACGCCAGCGCGGCGCAAATCGCGCCGCCGGACGTGCCGCTCAGGCTGACGACCTCCACCTTGTGATGAAGGTCTTCGTCGAAGAATGACCTGAGTACGCCGGCCGTGAAGGCCGTCTGACTTCCGCCGCCTTGGCAGGCAATTGCGATCTTCTTCATAAACGTCCCTTTCGCTGTGCTGCTGCATTGTCTGGAACGCATGCGTACCGGCCCATGCGTACCCGCGTCATCGTGTCCGAGGCCTCTGCCGTCGAGAGCCGCCGCCCGCACCCGAGGCCGACCGGCGCGACCGGAAGGAGTGCCGGTCGGAACAGCGGAACCGTCCCGGTTTGGGCCTTGCCGAAATTTGGGTATCGGCTTTGCCGACGTCACGCGGGGAACCAGGCACTGGTTCGATGCGACGGATTCGTACGCCGCAAGAATTGAGCCACGGAAGGATGGGACGGAGGATGTCGTTCACGCTGATAACAGTGGCAGAGGCCGTCGCCCTGTTTGCCGGTATGCTGCTGTTCCTCGAAGCGGGCAGGCGCATCGGCCGCCGCTTGGCGGTGGGTGAAACGGAGGGCAATGGTCCCGGATCCGGCGCGGTCGAAGGCGCTATTTTCGCGCTATTCGGCCTGTTGATCGCGTTCACTTTTTCCGGGGCGGCGGAACGATTCGAGGAACGAAAGCATCTGGTGGTCAGAGAGTCGGACGAGATCAGCACCGCCTGGCTGAGGCTGGACCTGATGCCCGAGCCCTCGCGGTCCACCCTGCGCGACCTGTTTCGCAAATATGTGGATTCGCGGATCGAAACCTACCGCAGACTGCCGGACGTCGCCGCCGCGGAGCAGGAGTTGGCGCACTCAGAACAATTGCAGGAACAGATCTGGGCCCAGGCCGTCGTGGGCACCAGCCGCAAAAACGACACGGCGACGACGCAGTTGGTGCTGACGAGCCTCAATTCGATGTTCGACATCACGACGCAGCGCACCTGGGCGACGCGCATGCATCCGCCGCAGGTCATATTCGTCATGCTCTTCGTGCTGGCGCTCGGCTGCGCGTTCCTGGCCGGGATGGGCATGTCGCGCGCGAAATCACCCCTCTGGATCCACATGATCGGCTTCGCCGCGCTCTGCAGCTTCGCGGTGTGGGTGATCATCGAGATCGAATACCCCCGCCTGGGCGTGGTGCGCGTGGACAACACCGACAGGGTGCTGGTGGAGGAGCGGGATGCGATGAAGTGAAGGCCTAGCAGCGCCCCTACCCCGCTGTTCTCGTCGCCGGCGAACCCTTCTTCGGCGGCTGGCTGTACTCCAGCAGCACCGACACCGGCACCTTCATCATCACCCCGCACTTCAACTCGCAACTCAACTCCGGGTCCACCAGCCGCCCGCTGAGCGTCGTGCCGTCCCACAAAATCGCCTGCGCCTC
>JAQGHP010000689.1 GCA_028288775.1 Phycisphaerales bacterium
GCCGCAGAAAAGCGGCTTTCCCCGCAACATCGGCCACGCCATCTGCATCGACACCCGCGCCTTCCGCCGGGGCTGGCTCACCTGCCTCGAGGTCAACACCGGCTACATGTGGCAGGCCAATCAGGACGGCGAGCTCCGCGCCGGCTGGGCCAGCGATTTCCTCGAAGAACCAGCCGGCGCGGTGCCGGGCGAGTAGCGGCTTGAGAACGGTGTCGAAGTCGAAGCCTCCGCGCGCTGCAAGGAAATCCGCTTGAGGGTGTTGGGTCAGTTTGTGAGGGCGGGTGCCACAGGAGAACAGGTGCCACAGGTCGCGGTACCCCGAAACCTGTGCTTTGCAAGGCGCACAAAAAGCACAGGTCTGCGAGTACGCCGACCTGTGGCACCCTCCAGGTTGACCCACTACCCGCTTAAGGCGATCGTATCGGGAAAAGCGGACTCGGGCGCGCATTTTCGCTACGTGGAGCCGGCGGCGCCCCGGGTACAATCGACGCCATGACCGGGGCGACGTCACAGCTCCACAGCGGCATCGGCCCCCGCACCTACCGGCGGTACTGGCTTCGGCTGTATCGCCGCGACGTGGAAGGGGCGCGCGAGATCGTCGTCCGCGCCTTAAGCCAGTGGGCGCCGCAGCGCATCTACCTTCGGCTGTTCGAGCCAGCGCTCAACCTCAGCGGCACGCTGTTCGCCAAGGGGCGGATCACCTATCACGACGAGCATTTCGTCACGCACCACACGCTGCGGTTCATGCGAACCGTCCGCCGACGGTTCGTCCCGCGCGAGACTTTTGGCCCCCTGGCGCTGGCGACCGGCGTCGGGCAGGAGAGCCATCTGATCGGGCTGCGGATGGTGTGCGATTTTTTGCGGTGGGCGAACTGGCGGATCCACTGGCTCACTTCCAACGACCGTGCCGTCGTGGCCGAGACCAGCGCCCGGCTCGCGCCCGATGCGGTGCTGCTGAGCCTCGGCACGGACGGCAGCGTGATCCCCGCCGGGCGGCTGATCGCCGACCTGCGGCGGTGGGGTTTTCCGGGCCTGATCGCGGTGGGCGGCCGAGCGATCAACTGCGATCCGCGCCGGGCGGAAGAGCTGAATGCCGACCTCAGCGCTCCAAACGCAGCGGCGTTTTTGCGAGCCCTGCGCCCGCGGTTCCCCACCATGCGCGGCACGCGCGACTTGGCCGGGGCGGATGCGTAGTGCATGCAGTTGCTCGTGCCTGCATATCAACTCATTGTGGCACGGGTTTTCAACTCGTGCTGAGTGCGTTGGATTGTGGGCAACTGAATTTCTCCGACTCCCAGCGCCGCTCGCAAGGTTGAAAACCCGTGACACGTTGAAGGGGGACATGCCCACGCATGGCCGCGCGGATGTCTTCCTACCCGTTGACGGTATGCATCATGTTTGATGGGTACCGATCCCCCGCGGCCGCGCCTTTGGGGCTGACCTCATCAATCCGCCGCAAGTCGTCGGGCGTCAGCTTCACGTTCAACGCGCCCAGGTTTTCTTCCAGGTACTTGCGTCGCTTGGTGCCGGGGATGGGGACGATGTCATCGCCTTGCGCCAGCACCCATGCGATCGCGAGCTGCGAGGCCGTGCATCCTTTTTCGCTGGCCATCTGCTGGATCCGTCCGACGAGGTCGAGATTTTTCTGAAAGTTCTCCCCCTGAAACCGCGGCGACTGCCGACGGTAATCGTCCGGCGCTAAGTCCTCGAACCTCTTGAACTGCCCCGTCAAAAACCCGCGGCCCAGCGGGCTGTACGCCACGAACCCCACGCCCAGCTCGCGGCACGCGGGCAACACCTGGTCCTCCGGGTCGCGCGTCCAGAGCGAGTATTCGGTCTGCATCGCCGTGACCGGGTGCACCGTGTTCGCCCGGCGGAGCGTGGCCGCGGACGCTTCGGACAAGCCGATGTGGCGGATCTTCCCTTCCTTCACTAGCTGGGCCATCGCGCCGACGGTCTCTTCGATCGGCGTGTTGGGATCGACGCGGTGCTGGTAGTAGAGATCGATGGTGGTCACGCCCAACCGCTTGAGGCTCCCTTCGCAGGAGGAGCGGACGTATTCGGGCCGGCCGTTGAAGCCGCGTTTGGTGGGGTCGTTGGGGTCGCGAACGATGCCGAACTTGGTGGCGAGGACGACCTTATCCCGCCGGCCCTGGATGGCCCGGCCGACGAGTTGCTCGTTGGTGTACGGCCCATACATGTCGGCGGTGTCGAGGAAATCGCCGCCGAGGTCGAGGTATCGGTGAATGGTCGCGATGGATTCCACGTCGTCGCGGCCGCTGTAGAAGTCGGACATCCCCATGCAGCCCAGGCCGATGGCCGAGACGCTGAGGCCTTCCATTCCTAGAGTGCGGTTTTGCATAGGAGTTGGGGGGAGGGTTTGGGGTTCAGGGTTCAGTGCGGGGCGAACGCCGCTCCGCGGTTGGGGATTGTAGCGCGGGATTGGGAGGGAGTGAGCCGACGAAGAATTGAACTTCGCGAAAATGCGTCGGCTCCGGGCGATGCAGTGGGTCGGGCAATGCCGTTGCACTGGGCGCAGTCGAGAACCGAGATTTACCGCGGAGGCGAAATTACGAAGCTCCAGAGTTGAGACGTGCACCTCTGCCTCGGCGGATGTCGCGCGGCTCGCTTGGGCCCGACAAGCGGATTCGGTGTGCGCCAGTCAGCCGCCAGGCGTTCAAGTCGGGACCAAGGCCCAGATTGGCGGCGAGGACAAGCCAAACGGCAATCGCAAGGCAAACCGGCCCGGTAAGTCCCAGCCGCGATAGTGCTATCGGCGCGACAATCGACAGTGCGAAGCCGCAAGCCGGGGCAAGAAGTATTTTGTCAAATCCGGGGATCACAACGCGACCGGTCGCAATTCGGCCGAGCAAAGAGATCGGCGGCAAATGTCCGCCGCTAATATATGCTACAAAACGAATGAGCCCAATGAGTGCGCTGCATTCCGCAATGACCATGATCTCTGATCTCTCAATGCCGGCCATCTCGGAGGCCTGCGCGATGACAAATGTCCAGAGTCCGCCAAGGGACGCGAGCATCAGCGCTTCGCGCCACGAAAGTCGCTGCTCTACTGGCAACGGTCCCAGCCGATCCATTGGGGCTGCCGGGCGGGCGCCGATCGTAAGAAATTTGCCCATTTCCCATGGAAACCCCGCGAGCGACCGGCGTAACGCGACGCAGGCAAATGCGCACAGGCAAGCGGCGATAGCGACGGCCGCCATGGGGTGCGACCACGCGGGAACCATGGCCGCAAGTCCCGCCGACAATACAAAGGCCTCGTTGGGCCTTTTAGTGACCAGCAGCGAGAACGCCGCAACAACAGCGTACGTGATGCCGAAGGCGCAGAGCAGTTGAGTTGGGGAAGGCGTCGATTGGGAGTGGGCGAGCCACATGG
>JAQGHP010000165.1 GCA_028288775.1 Phycisphaerales bacterium
TCCGCCGGGACTTTCATCTCGCCCATCGAATCTTTTTCGCTTCGGTATTGTTCGGCCATGGATTCCTCGTTTAGTTAATGCCCGCAGCGCCCTTTTCCGTGGCATGGGCGGCCCGCCCGTGAAGGCGGTACTCCGCCGCATTGGACGGTACTCCGGCCAAGTCAGCAAGAGCGCGGCGACTGTTCGCGTTGAAGCGAAGAGTTCGCTTCCGTCGGGCTTTCTTCGACCGGAATACCGGCCGAACGTCACGGCGTACCGCGACCATGGGCGGGCCGCCCATGCCACGGCACAGGCGAGCGCCCATGCCACGGCAGCAGAAATCGTCGGCACAGCCAAACCTACATGGCTGCGACACGCGAACCCACTGCGCATGGGGCTCTTGAGTTGTTCGACGCTAGGCCTGCCAACCCATATGATTCCGCCTCCTATTTTACTCCTACGATCGGAACCCATGCACCCAGGCATCTCCCCCCGCTTCCTTGTCATGATGCTGCTCATCGCCTTTCCGCACGTGCTCCTTGCGGATTCCCCGCAGACGCAGCCTAAGCCGCAGGAGCATCAGACATCCGACAAGCTTTCCGTTACCGAGGGGCAGGTCACGGTGAATGGAGAGGCGCTGAAGTACAAGGCGACCGCCGGGCCGCTGGTCATCAAGGACGAAGCGGGCAAGGCGAAGGCGCAGATGTTTTTCATCGCATATGAGAAGCAGCCCGCCGACGAAGCCGCCCGCCGGCCCATCACGTTTGTTTTCAACGGCGGCCCCGGCGCTGCCGCGGTCTGGCTGCACCTGGGGACCGCCGGCCCGAAGCGTATCGCGCTCAATGAGAATGGCGACGCCCCCGCGCCCCCCTACCACCTGGAAGAGACCCCCAACACCTGGCTCGCCGCGACGGATTTGGTTTTCATCGACCCGGTCAGCACCGGCTACAGCCGGGCGGCGGACGGGGAGAAGCCCGAGCAGTTCTTCGGGGTCGAGGAAGACATCCGCTCCGTCGGTGAGTTCATCCGCCTCTACGTCACGCGCAACGAGCGGTGGCTCTCGCCCAAATTTCTGGCCGGCGAAAGCTACGGCACCACCCGCGCCGCCGGGCTCTCGCAGCATCTTCTCGAATCCGAAGGCATCAGCCTGAACGGGATCATCCTCATCTCGTCCGTGCTGAACTTTCAGACGATTTCCTTCGGCGGCGGCAACGAACTGCCCTACGCCCTCTACCTCCCCAGCTACACCGCCATCGCCCATTATCACAAGAAACTCCCCCCCAATTTGCAAAATGCCGACATCACGAAAACGCTCGCCGACGCCGAGCAATTCGCCCTCCACGACTACCTCACCGCCCTCGCGGCGGGCAGCGCGCTGCCCGCTGCCGATCGCAAAACCATCGCCGCCAAACTCGCCGCCTTCACCGGGTTACCGCAGGCCTATGTCGAGAAGAGCGACCTCCGCATCGACCCCAGTGCGTTTCGCAAGGAATTGCTGGCGGACGAGCGGAAGGTGATCGGCCGCTTCGACGCGCGGGTCGCCGGGTACAACCCCGACCCGCTGGGCGAGTCGGCGGATTACGACCCGAGCCTGCCCCCGTATCTCGCGGCATACTCTGCGACGATCAACGACTACGTCCGCCGAACGCTCAAGTATGACAGCGACCTCCAATACGAGGTTCTCACCGGCCGCGTGCAACCCTGGAATTTCGGCCGCAGCGGAGGCGGGTACCTCGACGTCGCCACCAACCTCCAGGACGCGATGATGAAAAGCCCGCAGATGAAGGTCCTTTTCGCCAACGGCACCGCCGACCTCGCGACCCCCTACCTCGCCGCCCGCTACACGATCCGCCACATGAATCTCTCGGAAACGTTGCGCGCGAATGCCCGCCAGAACCTCTACGAGGGCGGCCACATGATCTACCATTACCATCCGTCCTTGGAAAAACTCGGCACCGACGTCCGCGCGTTCATCCAGGGCGCGGTGCCGATCCAACCGCCCGCGACGACTCAACCGGCAACCGCGCCGGCAAAAAGCGGCTGATACATATCGCGCGGCGGCAATGCGAAGCCTCAAGAGGCCTTTCCCCGGCTTTTCTCCTCCGGTCCCCTCTCCCTCGTACTCGGGGGAGAGGGCTAGGGTGAGGGGCAGAACGTAGCGATGCGCTCGAATCTCCCAGGGCCCGCTGCGCGGGCCCTGCGCGAATCCCAAGACATTCGCACCTGTCCCTTCAACCCCTCCCTCCTCCCTCCCAACTCTGCGCCTCTGCGTCTCTGCGTTCGATTTTTCTCCGCGTTCCAATCGGCACATTCGGAAAACTCGTACTGCAAAACGCCCTCAAACCCGCATCGATCCGGCATAGCCGTTCAACTCACCCGCGCGCTCCCACTCCCCCTCATTTGCCTTCCCGCGCACCGAATTGGAAATGAATCTGGGGCGAATGGGCCGGGCGGAAAAGAACTCCGACCGTTGTGAACACAGGGAAACCAAGGCTATGACGCGCGCTCTCAGCAAATCGAATCTCGGCGGCAAGGGCATTCATTCCAAGTCCACGCCGGCCTCGCCGGTCCGCAGGGCCGCATGGCGGACCGCGGTCGAGAAACTCGAGACGCGCATGCTCTTTTCCGCGTTCACCGTGACAACGACCGCCGACGCGGGCGCGGGCTCCCTGCGCCAGGCGATCCTCGACGCCAACGCCTTTAACAACGCCGATAACGCGCCCGATAGCATCGTCTTCAGCCTCCCCGGCTCCGGCGTTCAGACCATCGCGCCTCTGAGCCCGCTGCCGGCCATCACCGATATTCTGGTGCTCGACGGCACCTCGCAAACCGGCTATGCAGGCGCCCCGCTCGTGGAAATCAACGGCGCTTCCGCCGGCCCGGGCGGCGTGGGCCTCGAAGTCGATTCCGCATGCAAGATCGATGGCCTGGCGATAAATGGGTTTGCTGGAGTCGGCATTCTCGTTGCGTTCGGCGCGGACGGCGCGACGCTCCAGGCCAACTACATCGGCACGGATGCCACCGGCATGGTCGCGAAGGGCAACGTCACGGGAGTCGTCGTCAACGCCAACAATGTGCTTGTCGCGGGCAACCTTATCTCGGGCAACGACGCCGACGGCCTGATGATCGCGGGCTCCAGCGCACGCGTCGTCGGCAACTTCGTCGGTACCGATATCACCGGCGCGGGGGCGCTGGGAAACGGGAATTTCGGCGTTAACGTCGCCGGCGGTGCGGGGGCGATCATCGGCGGCACCACGCCGGGCTCGGGCAACGTCGTCTCCGCCAACGGTGCGGACGGCATCACCTTCTCCAATGCCGTCGGCGGCCTCGTCGAGGCAGACTACGTCGGCACCGACTCCACCGGCGTCAGCGCCCTGCCCAACTCCGGCAACGGCATCAGCCTCTTCTTCAGCAATTCCGTCGCCATCGGCGCGGCCGGCGCCGGCAACGTCATCTCCGCAAACTTCGGCAACGGCGTCTACCTCAAATTCTCCACCGGCTGCACTGTCGCCGGAAACCTCATCGGCACGGACGTCACCGGCTCGCTCATCACTGACAACGCACGCAACGGCTTGGGCAACGCGGGCAGCGGCGTATATCTCGACACCGACTCCGCCGGCAACGTCATTGGCGGCTCCTCACCCGCCTCCCGCAACGTTATTTCCGGGAGCCTGGGCAACGGCATCACCGTCCAAACCACCGACCCCGAAGCCAACACCATCCAGGGCAACTACATCGGCACGGACGCCGCGGGCCTCGTCGCACTCCCTAACCACGGCAACGGCATCTTGATTACTTCCTCGGGCAACTCCGTCCTCGGAAACCTCGTCTCCGGCAACACCGGCTTCGGGATCAAGCTGGTCTGCGACATGACCACCGTCACCGGCAACCTTGTCGGCACAGACGCCGCCGGCCTCAATCCGCTTGCGAACC
Source organism: Phycisphaerales bacterium (assembly GCA_028288775.1). Lineage (GTDB taxonomy): Bacteria > Planctomycetota > Phycisphaerae > Tepidisphaerales > Tepidisphaeraceae > RYN-428. The sequence continues at coordinate 3,913 of JAQGHP010000165.1, forward strand.
GGGGCACCGGCGTTTACATCCTGGGCAACAAGAACTCGGTCGTCTCCAACACCATCAGCTACAACGGCGGCGACGGCGTCGCTGTCTTCGCTGGAACCGGCAACACCATCCGCCAAAACTCGTCCTACCTTAACGCCTGGTGGGGCATCGACCTGGGCAACGTCGGCGTCACATTCAACGATTCCCAGACCCACGCCGACGGGCCCAATCTGTATCAGAATTTCCCAGTCATTATTTCCGCGGTGATCTCGACGACTGGAATGATTACCCTGAAGGGCACGCTTGATTCCGCCGCGAATGGCCCGTTCACCATCGACTTCTACACCAGCCTCGACGCCGACTCTTCGGGCTACGGCCAGGGCCAGAACTGGCTCGGCTCCGTGACCGTGACGCCGGACGCCTCTGGCCATTGCACGTTCAACGCGACGTTCACCGCCCCCGCCGGCGGACAGACAGTCGTCTCGGCCACCGCCACCGACGCGGACGGGAATACCTCGGAATTCGCCCTCACGCAGAACATCACCCAGGCCCCCGCGCCGGTCACCACGACGACCTCGCTCTCTTCCAACCTCAACCCCTCGCAGTTCGGCCAGACCGTTACCTTCACCGCGATCCTCAGCAACAACGGCTCGGGGCCGATCACCGGAACCGTCACGTTCTACGACGGGACAACCGCACTGGGCACCGGCACCGTGACCAACGGCGTCGCGACGTTTTCCTCGTCCGCGCTCGCCATCGGCTCACACAAGATCACCGCAGCCTACAGCGGCGATTCAGCGGACCTCGCCAGCACGTCGTCGCCGCTGACGCAGGTCGTCAAGACCACCGCCGCCACGCTCGGCGGGCATGTCTTCAATGACTTCGCCGGCGACGGACTTTCCGCCGACGACACGCCCATGGCCGGCGTCGTGGTCAAGCTCTTCCTCGAGTCCGACAAGAACTCCACGCTCGACAGCGGCGACGGCGCTGCCATCGCGACTACCACAACGGATGCCAGCGGCGCGTACTCCTTCGCCAATCTCGCGCCCGGCCGCTACTACGTGCAGGAAGTGACGCCCAGCGGCTACGTCCGCACCGCCCCGGCCCTGAGCACCTACTACACCAACGCCGCCGCCCCGGGCACGACCGTCACCAACGACGACTTCGACAACTTCAAGACCTGCGACTGCAAGAGCGACCTGACGAACATCGTGTTCCACGACACGAGCGCCAGCGGCTGCAAGAGCACCTTCACCGACCTGCGCAACCACACGAAGGACGGCGACACGATCACCGTCACCTTCACCGTGCTCGCGCACCAGTCGGTCACGCTCTCCTTCGTCACCTACACCGCCCCGGACGCGACCTTCGTCGCGGCCCACGCGTACGAGCAGCAGGTCTACCAGTCGGTAACGCAGACCTTCACCGCCGGCTCCACCAACATCACCGGCAGCCTGACGATCAAGATCCCGCCCACGGGCAACTACCAGATCGACTTCGTCTGCGGCCAGGTCATCACGCACCTCGGCCCGGCCGGCAGCAACATCTTCTACAGCGCCCAGGGCCGCCTGATCTCGGCCGACAACGAGTAATCAACCCTTCTCCCTCCTCCGGTACTCCGGGGGAGGGCTGGGGCGGGGGCGTGAAACGTGAAACGTGAGAAGACTCCACTAGCCGCATCTTCTCACGTTTCACGTTTCAGGATCACGTTTCACGCGCTATCCCGCCCTTCTCACGCATGTCGGTACTTGCATTCGTCCGCATTGAATCCGATGTCATATCCGAGGAGATAGGCCGGCGAGAAGAGAAGGCTCGCCGGCCGTAAGGAACTGGGTGTGACATGCACGCGAAACTTCTCGAAGTCTTGGAAGCCCGCACGCTCTTCTCGGTCTTCGTGGTCAACAACACCGCGGATGCGGGCCCCGGCTCGCTCCGCCAGGCGATCCTGGACGCCAACCTGAACCCGGGCGCTGACGCCGTCACCGTCGCCATTCCGCAGCCCGCGGGGCAGGCTCTCGTGCAGACGATCTCGCTCGCAGCCGCCCTGC
>JAQGHP010000751.1 GCA_028288775.1 Phycisphaerales bacterium
GCAACGTGGTGACCGAGATGTTTTCACCGGGCAATGTTCACGCCCCCGTGGCGGCGGCCGCGGTGTCGGGGCCGCCGGAGAAGAAGTCGTATGCTCGGTTCGTGTGGCCAGCGGGCACGGCGGTAATCGCCGCTTCAGCCGGGCTCGCCCTATGGCGTCGAAAGCGGCGGCACCCACGAACTCGAAACACGTTTCGGCCAACGCAGAGTATCAAAGCCGGGGAACGACCAAATAATCCGAATGCGGGACTGCGCGTGCCCCCGCCTCGTTGGCGAGGTCTGCTTGCCGCGATGCGACGGAGGACGAGCGATTGGCGGCCCACACGACTCAAGGAATGGGTAGTCGGGGCGGCGATCGTCCTGTTTCTGGGGTACTTCGCGTACATGCCGTTTCGGTCCTCCGGCGAAGACCGTCATCTCCGGGAATCGGGTGGGGGCGAGTATGCCAATCCATCGAGCGAAGTGCTTCTCCAAAGGCGTATCGGCTATGAAACGGCGGCAATTCTTGCAGTCATTTCCGTTGCGATCGTCGCGCTCTATCTAGCCCGCCATTTTTCCTGGGCCGCCCGAACACGGCGCAGGTACGCCGCGAGCCTCGCCAGGCGGATATGTTCAGGCTGCGGCTACGATCTTACCGCCAACGTGAGCGGGACATGCCCTGAATGCGGGACGAGAATAGGACAGCCGCTGGCCCGCCCCGCGCCGCCGTCGGTACGCTTGAGTTTCCGCCCGGCGACACCCCATTTGAAAAAATCGGCAGGACGGTCGAAATGAGAAAACGCTCTACATTGGCATGAGAAGCGGCCAAGCTGCCGCCGCCGGCAAGCATTCAAGAGGGGGCGCAGAGCTGACATGGGGCGCGATGCGTTCGAAAACTTTACCGCCCGCATTCCGGACGGCGGTTTACTCCCCCGCAAGTTCGAGGAAAAGCACCAGGAGCATCGCGGCCAGCAGCAGAATCGTCGTGACCTTCAGGAAGAAGATTACGGAATCTTGTGGCGCTGCGCGACGATCGTTCCTGCTTTCGCTCATGGGGCCTGCTTCTCCGCCCCATTCGATACTTTTGCGCATAAAAAAGCCCGCCGCGGCTTGGACCGATCCGCCCCGGCGGGCACAGGGGAGGCAAATCTATACGCCGTCGTTCATCTCTCCCACCACAGGAGACATCGGCCGTTCGGCATAGGTTGATAACAACCGGACGGCATAGAGCGCCAATAGCCCACCAACGGATCGCTGCCATTCTGCCACGCAATGGGGGCGGCATGCCTGCAGCGCCGAGTGCGACCTCTGGAATTCGTCCAGACTTACTTGACGGGTGGTGCGATACGGTTATGATCCCACTAAACCGATAGGGTTTATAGGGAATTGAGATGCCGATTCATTTTTCGCCCAAAGTCGCTGGAACATTCGCCGCCCGTATTCGGCGACGATGCAGATTCAGCGCGGCCTGCCAACGCTGTTGCTGTCGCCCCTTTCACACGGTTTTTCATTGAGAGATTGACGGTAAGCGACCACTAAATTGCAAGGATTCACCATGACTCGAAGCATTCTGTTTTCGTTGGTAGCGGCGATCGCGTTGTCTGCCCCGGCGTTTACGCGGCCCGCCGCGGCGCAGCAGACCAAGCTCCTGAACGTGTCGTACGATCCCACCCGCGAGCTGTACGAGCAGTTCAATCAGTCCTTCGCGGACTACTACAAGAGCCAGACCGGCAAAACCCTGACCGTCACCCAATCGCACGGCGGATCGGGCAAGCAGGCGCGGGCCGTCATTGACGGTCTCCAGGCCGATGTTGTGACGCTGGCACTCGCCTGGGACGTCACGGCAATCGAAGATGCCGGCCTGATCAGCCCCGGCTGGCAGGATCATTTCCCCGACCATTCCAGCCCCTACACCTCGACAATCGTCTTCCTCGTGCGCAAGGGAAATCCCAAGGGCATTCACGACTGGGCTGATTTGATCAAGCCCGACGTGCAGGTGATTGCGCCCAATCCCAAGACCAGCGGCGGAGCGCGGTGGAACTTCCTCGCGGCATGGGGCTGGGCGGCCAACGCGCCGGCGTTCGATCTTTCAACCGCCGAAGGAAAGCAGAAATCCGACCAGCAGGCCGCGGAGGCCGCCAAGCAGAAGACCTTCTCCGTTTACGAAAACGACAGCGCACGGAAGTTCGTGACGCAGCTCTACAAGCACGTCCCCGTCCTCGATACGGGCGCTCGCGGAGCGACCGTCACCTTCGCCCAGAAGGGCATCGGCGACGTTCTGGTCGGGTGGGAAAACGAGGCCTGGCTGGCCAGCGACGAGTTCGGCAAGGATAAATTCGAGATCGTGTATCCGGGTGTAAGCGTGCTGGCCGAGCCCCCGGTGGCCGTCGTCGATAAAGTCGTCGACGCCCATGGCACGCGTGACGTCGCGACCGCATACCTGAAGTACCTCTACAGCCCCGAGGCGCAGGAGATCATCGGGCAAAATCACTACCGCCCGCGCGACACGAAGATCCTGGCCAAGTATCGCCAGGAGCTTCCGCCGCTGAAGCTGTTCACGATCAATGGGACGTTCCAGGATTGGACGCGGGCGCAGAAGACGTTCTTCGCGAACAACGGCGTCTTCGATCAGATTTACCAACCGACGGCCAAGTGATGCCGCTGCACGCCGGCTTCACGGTCGAGGCAATTCAAGGCCCGCGCGAAGTGAAATTCGCGCGGGCCATTTGTCCTTCCCACCGATTTTGATATGGCAACTCGCCGCGTCATTCCCGGCTTCGGCCTGTCGATGGGGTATACCCTTTCGTACCTGTCGTTGATTGTGCTGATCCCCTTGTCCGCCCTCGTCTGGAAGACCGCGCACCTGCACTGGGACGTCTTCTGGAGCACCGTCACGAATCCGATCGTGATGGCGGCCTACAAGCTCAGTTTCGGCGCTTCGCTCCTCGCCGCGGCCATCAACGGCGTCCTGGGACTGATGACCGCGTGGGTGCTGGTGCGGTACCGTTTTCCGGGAAGACGGCTGCTCGATGCCGTCATCGATTTCCCCTTCGCGCTGCCGACGGCCGTGACGGGGTTGACGTTCAGCGATCTCTATTCGCCGCACGGCTGGATGGGGGCGCTGGGCGATCACACTGCCGACGCGGCGAACTTCCTGCTGGGCGCGCTGCACGTCGCGTATCGATTCGGGCCGGGAAGTTTCGCGGCACTGAACCTGCAACTGGCCAATACCAATACGGGCGTTGTGGTGGTGCTGATTTTCGTGGGGCTGCCGTTCGTCGTGCGCCTGGTGCAGCCGGTGCTGGAGAACATGGACGTGGAACTGGAACAGGCGGCCCGGAGCCTGGGCGCCGGCCCGTTCACCACATTCCGCAGGGTCATCTTTCCCGAGCTTCTGCCGGCCTGGCTTTCGGGGCTCTCGCTGGCATTTGCGCGGTCGGTGGGGGAGTACGGCAGCGTGATCTTCATCGCCGGCAACATCCCCGGAAAAAGCCAGATCGCGCCGCAGAAGATCATCGATTTTCTTTACGGCTTCGAGGCCGGCGGGACCGCCAAGGCGACCGCGATCGGCGTGGTTCTGCTCAGCGCGTCCCTAGTCGTTCTGGTGCTGATCAACGCGCTGCAATGGTGGGCGCGACGACACGAGAGATGAGCTGCATTGCTCGGGAATCCAAAGACGATGACCACGACCACACTCGCAACTTCCAGCAACCGACGGGCGGACGGAGAAAATCCCGCCACCGGATCGGCGCGATGGGTCCGAATCGTCCTGACGCTGGCGACGGTCGCCTTCATCGGAATATTCGTGGTGCTGCCGCTGGCGAACGTGTTCGCGCAGGCGTTTAGTCATGGCGTCAGCGGGTACGTGCATGCGTTTTTTGCCGACGGACCGCCGCGGGGCGTTCACATGCCGGTCCGTGAACGGCTGAAGATGATCACCGCCGCGTCGCAAGCCCGGCAGACGCGGTCGGCCATCGCGATGACGTTGCTGGTGGGCACGACGGCAGTCGTCTTTAACGTGGTCTTCGGCGTTGCCGCGGCGTGGGCGGTCGGCAAGTTTCGCTTTAGGGGCAAGACGCTGCTCATCTCGCTAATCGATCTGCCGTTTTCAGTTTCGCCGGTTGTGGCGGGGCTGATTTTCGTGCTGCTGTTCGGGCGGGAGGGGGTTTTCGGCAATTGGGCAACGCACTTCAAATGGCCCGACCCGTTCTCGATTTACTGGCGGGGATTTAACGGCCATTGGTGGCCTTTTGGCGACGATCAGCAATTGGAAGGCATCGTATTCACGCCGCTGGGAATCGTGCTGGGGACGATCTTTGTGACCTTCCCGTTCGTCGCCCGATCGTTAATGCCGACCGTGGAAGCGCAGGGCGTAGAGGAGGAGCAGGCGGCGTTGTCGCTGGGCGCATCGGGGTGGCAGACGTTTCGCCGCGTGACGTTGCCCAACATTCGCTGGGCGCTGCTTTACGGGATCATGCTCTGCACCTGCCGGGCCTTCGGCGAGTTCGGCGCGGTCTCGGTGGTGTCCGGCAACACCGATGCCAACGACACCATTCCGCTGCGCGTCGAAAAGCTCTGGCAGAGCTATGACTCGCAGGCGGCGTTCGCGCTGGCGTCGCTTCTGGCCGGCTTGGCGCTGATCACGCTCTTGATCAAGGGGGTCGTGGACTGGCGTCGGGCGGCGACGGTTCGGGCGGGCGGAGGTGGGGTGTTATGAGCGTCGAAGTGCGGAATCTCACCAAATCGTACGGGAATTTCACGGCAGTGAAGGACGTCTCGCTCGTCGTGAACACGGGCCAGCTCGTCGCGCTCGTCGGCCCCAGCGGATCGGGCAAGACGACGCTGCTCCGCTCGATCGCAGGGTTGGAACAACCCGATCCCGGCGCGGGCACGATCCTGCTCAACGGCAAGGACGTCGCGGCCGAGCCCGTGGGCCGCCGAAAAATCGGGTTCGTCTTTCAGCACTACGCCCTCTTCAAACACATGACTGTCGGCGAGAACGTCGCCTTCGGCCTGCGCGTCCGTCCCTGGCGATCGCGGCCGTCGCGACAGGAGATTCGCAAGATCGTCGGCGAGCTGCTCGATCTCGTGCAACTGCGCGGAATGGAAAGGCGATACCCGAGCCAACTGTCCGGCGGGCAGCGCCAGCGCATCGCGCTGGCCCGCGCGCTGGCGACCAAGCCCGCCGTCCTTCTTCTGGACGAGCCGTTCGGCGCGCTCGACGCAAAAGTCCGCCGCGAGCTGCGGCAATGGCTCCGGCAATTGCATCACGACGTCGGCGTCACCACGATCTTCGTCACGCACGACCAGGAAGAAGCGCTGGAAGTCGCGGACCGCGTAGCCGTCATGAACAAAGGCGTCATCGAGCAGATCGGAACGCCCACGGAAGTGTACGACCATCCCGCCACGCCCTTCGTGCAGACGTTCCTCGGGACCGTCAATCTTTTCCGCGGGCGGATCGCCGAGGATCTGCAAAAAAGCGGCGAGACTTCCAACGGTCGCGATCCCACCTCCCCGGGAAAAGCCACCGCATTCGTGCGGCCCCACGACGTGGAGATTTCGCGCCTTGCCAACGGCCACCCGGGCCTCGTCGGCGAAGTAATCTCCACCTCCATGACCGGCCCGACCACACGCGTGTATCTGCAACTGAGTGATTCGAGGGAACTGGTCGAAGCAGAACTAACCCGCAACCGCTACCACGAACTGGCGCTGAAAATCGGCGACACCGTGTACGTGTCCTGGCGAAAAGCGAAGGTCTTCGCGGATGACTATTCGATCTGAAGGCGAGCTACCAGGCAGGGCGAGCGCATGTTTCGCGGCGAGGCCTCGTGTCCCCTCTCCCGGTACGCCGGGGGAGGCAGGTCGAGCCAATGTTTCGCGGCGAGGCCTCATGTCCCCTCTCCCGGTACGCCGGGGGAGGGTTAGGGAGGGGGTTCGGCGCAACCGGGAATACTTTGTACATGCCATGCCCGCCGTGCTAAACCCTCACCCCTGCCCTCTCCCGGCGTACCGGGAGAGGGAGAAATCGCCGTGCGATCCCGCCAGAGCTACCATGGCCTCCCCCCGAGTTCCCGCCCTTTCCCACGGCGAGCGCGGTAGGATAGGGAAGTGCATCCGATCCTCATTCTCATCATCGTCGCCGTCATGTGCGTCCTGTGGGCCTACGCCATCGCGCGCGGCGCCCGCAGAGCCAAACGCGGCGTCTCCGACATCCGCGGCGTACTCCGCGTCGATCGCGGCCTATGCCGAACCTGCGGCTACGACCTTACCGCAAACACAAGCGGCACCTGCCCCGAATGCGGGAAGAAAGTGGGATAACGCGATGATCCGGCTATTGTCCCAGGGTTTTTCCGGGGGCTACATTCTGGAAACGCTGCTGGAGATTGTCCTGATCTTTGGGCCGTTCGCCATAATATTCGGCTTCGCGATCCGCATGATTTGGGTTGACCGAAAGGCTGGAAAATTCAAGCAGCCCTCGGAGACCTCGCGCGGGTTTGAGATTCTTCCGCCGAAGTCCCGCTGAGCCGGCGGCCGGAGGAGTTTATCGCCCGGCAGTCCCCGGCGGAGTCGCGACGGACGAGAATGTCTGCTCCACCTCGAAGATAGACAAGAATGTCTGGCCCACCTTGAAGACAGACTAAAATATCAGCCCAACTCGGATAGGCGACTCGTCACAATCCAGTGCCGCACCCGAATGGCCCGCGGCGATCCCTTCCGCCCATGACTGCCCAAGCGACAAACTCAAATCCCTCGCCACGTCTTCCTTCGCGGCACGCATTATCGCGATTTCGATCCATGCCCCGTCACCTCGACGATGTCGGCCGAGTGAATGACCGTGTCCGTTCCGCCGACGCCGATTCCGAGGTTGCTCCTGTCGCGCAGGGCCCAGTAAGGGACGTCGGGGTTTACGTCCTTGTAATCGGTTTTCCAATCGACGATGAGCTGGCCGTTCATGAATGCCTTCACGCCGTTCCTGCGGACCTGCACGACGGACGTGTAGCGCACGCCGGCCTTGAGGAGGCCGGGGCCTTTTACCTTCGTGTGGTTGGAGAGCGCGTCGCCGCTCTTCAGGTAGAGGAAAAGATAGTTGTTGTCCTGCATCACCCAGATGAACGGGATGCCGTCCTTCGAGAGATTTTGGATGACCAGGCCGCTGGTTTTCGAGCGGGTAAACTCGATGCGGAAGTCATATTCCTTCGG
>JAQGHP010000766.1 GCA_028288775.1 Phycisphaerales bacterium
TGAAGGCGGCATCACCGGTGATTTCGCCGGTAATAAAAGAGAGTTCGGGGGGGACGATGGGTTGCAGGGTCTGGGCGTCCCATAGTCGCAAATTCCACTCATAGGTCGCCACCGTCTTGCCGTCGGGGCTGAGCCTCAGTCTTACTGCTTCCGGTGGATATGCTTTGCGGAGCATCGAGCCGGGCGATGAAGGGATGCGCGTATCCCACCGCAGTGTTCCCGCGATGATCCATTTCCCGTCTTTTGAGAAATGAGGGTCCGGCCCCGCGATTCGCGAATCGAAGAGCCTGATTCCGGTACAAGCGTCGAAAGCGGAAAAATGGCCTGAGGTTGCCCGCACGAGAACCCTCGTGCCGTCGGAATTCATTGCCAGGAACTCTCCGTTTATCCGAAATTGTGGTCCGACTGCGATTGCGTCTGATGGATTTAACACCATCATTCCGTCATGGCCGTCGTTCATAAGCAGTTTTCCGGCATTATTGAGTTCGCGGAGCGTAAAATCGGCCGGATGTTGAACGGGAATTCCTCGGGGTTGGAGGGTCTCCAAATTCCAAATTTGTGCGCGGTCGCCGTCCGAGACGGCAACCAGCTTGCCGTCCGGACTTAACTTGACGCTGGCGAACTCCGTTGCGCTGCCGAGTGACGCCGGCCGGCCCGTCCTGGCATCCCAGATTCGCAAGATCGTGTAAGGTCGCCACGTCCTGGTCACGATGAAGCGATGATCGTCGGTTATCTCAAAGCTAAAAACGTTCGACGCCGCCAGCGTGGGGAATACCGGCTTCCCCGTTTTGACATCGCATAATTGTGCGGAATCCTTGCTGCCCAGAAGCAACAAGTCCCCGATTTCATATGCGGAGCTGACCGCGGAATCCACCTTGAAACGGGTTCCGTGCGCTGTGGCCACAACCAACGTGCCGTCGCTTTCCTTTCTAAGCTCGTCGATGGAACCTGATTTCCGCGCTGCGGGCGGATCATCTTCCGGCTCGGTCGCGATCGAAGGCCACGCGCATTGGCGAAAGCAATCACCCAGCCGAATCCGGTCCATCAACTCGCGATGGGGATCGACCTGATCGAGCGTCAGCGCCTTGCAGAACCAGAGTGCGGCGAGGCTCGGATCGTGCTCGGCCCATGCGGAGATTCCGTTTTTGACATACGAATCGGCCAGTTGTCGTTGGACGGTCGCCGACTCGTCTTCGGCCTTCTTGCTCGCCTTAAGTGCGGTTTCGCGCTGGTGCTGCGCCTCAATCTTTTGTCGCTGGGCTTCGATCCTTTGATTCTTTGCCTCGGCGGTCTCGCGCTGTGCGACGATTTCAGCCCGGCCGGCTCGGACGGCTTGCCAGGTGCTCACCAGGACACCGGCGATGAGCACGATCAATATGACGGCGGCCGTGCTTAGCACGACCCTGTGCTTCCGCACGAACTTCCGCAGGCGGTAAGCGGCCGTCGGCGGCGCGGCAAGAACTGCCTCGCCGGTCAGATGTCGTTGCACGTCGGCGGCCAGATCGCTGGCCGTGCCGTAGCGGCGATGGCGGTCCTTCTCCAACGCCTTCATCACGATCCAATCCAGATCGCCGGAGATCAGCTTACTCAGCCGCGCCGGTTCGGTGTGGCGCGTGGCCGCGAGGTTGGCAAGCGTCTTGCTCTGCGTGACGCGTAGGCTGGGCCGCGGCGGGTCCACATCCCGGATCACGCGGCGCATTTCGTCCCAGGCGGCTTGATGCAGTTCCCCCGTCCCGTGGGGCGTGGTTCCAGAAAGCAGCTCGTAGAGGATCACCCCGAGGGCGTAAATGTCCGCCCGCGTGTCGACGTCCAGCGCATTGATCCCCACCTGCTCGGGCGCCATGTACTGCGGGGTGCCGGCCACCGCGCCGAACGAAGTATGCAGCGTGTGTTCCGTCAACACCGACGAGCCGGCCAGCGCCTTCACCAGGCCAAAATCGATGACCTTCGGCACGGGCTTGCCGTCGTGTTCGGTCACCAACAGATTACCGGGCTTCAGATCACGGTGGATGATCCCCTTCTGGTGAGCGTGCTGCACGGCGCCGCAGGCCTGTACGAACAGGTCCAATCGCTCGTTCAAGGGCATCTTCCGCTCGTCGCAATACCGCGTCAGGGGAAGCCCCTTGACCAGTTCCATAACAAAAAAGGGGTGCCCGTGGTCGGTGGTCCCGGCATCGAAGATGCGGGCAATGTTCGGATGGTCCATCATCGCCAGCGCCTGGCGTTCGGCTTCAAAGCGCGCGAGCACCGCGGAGGAATCCATGCCCGCCTTGATCAATTTGACCGCGACGAGGCGTCGGATGGGGGAGCGTTGCTCGGCCATCCAGACGACGCCCATTCCTCCCGCGCCAATGAGTTCAAGTAGCTTGTATCGGTTGCCAATCATGGCACCGCTGATTGCCTCGGGGACGGAGATGACGGAGTCACCCGCCTCGCGAATAGCAATGCGGACTCGTTTTAGGATTTTGGAGTCGAAACTCGGAGGAACCTGATTAGGTGAAGTTGGATCGTCGTCGGGATGAACCGCGTCCTCGCCCATATTTTTGCCCTTCTCCGACCACGAACGCCCGATCGTTCGTATTGTACCTGCCATTCGTCTCCGCAACAATCCGCGGTGCAAAGAGTCGATAACCGCCCGCCGCCTAAACCCTCGCGGGCTGAAAATCGCTTTCAATACGCAACGACGAATGTGCCGTCCGGCCTTGCGAAGGCGGCGGGCGCGCCCCACGTCGGTAAGCCGTCGGCGCGGCCGGAACCTTTGGGAATTGCAGAACCGTCTTTGCCGAAGATTTGCCAGGCGATTGAGCCACCCCGGTTCCAGCCGGTGCCTTCGGTCCAGACGATCAGCGTTTCGCCGCGGCCGTTGGTGGCGACGGCGGGATGCTTCTGGCCCTTGCCGTTCTTTGAGGCCTTTACGCCCTTCTCGTTTTTCTCCAGCGCGCCCGCGGCGGCCCAATAGATTTGGCCGTCGGTCTCCCACGCGCCGGTGACGCCTCCGTCTGGGCTCGGGGCGAAGGCCGCGGTGCTCATGACGCAGACGGCGCTCTCCATCGGTCCGACGACTTTCGCATCCGCGGCATCCGTCTTTGGGTCGATGCGGAGGAGGGTCATGTCGCGGTGAGTTTTCTGGTCGGCGGAGCGGTAGAGGGCGTAGAGCGGGCCATCGGGGGAGGCGAATAGCCGGAGCCCGCAACAGCCGCACGCGCCGCCTTGGGTGGTCGCGGGGCGCTCGGGGGCGAAGGTCTTGCCGTCGTCCTCCGAGCGCGAAAGCCAAACCTTTCTTGACTGCTCGCCGGCGCCTTCCGATTCGGGGGCATGCCAGGCGACGGTGACGTTGCCCTTCGCGTCGGCGGCTACCGAGCCGCCGCCGTCGAGGCCTGCCTTGCTTTGCACGACATTGCGCTGGGGCTCGAAGGCTTGGTCGTCGTCGGTAGAGCGGGTGTAGAGCATGGGCGTGCTCTTGCCGGGGGCTTTAGGCTGGGCGAGGGAGGAGCCCATCCACGCGACGTGCAGGCGTCCGCCGCGACCGAGGGCGAGATGCGCGCCGCGGACCGTGCCGATGGCGAGAGCACTGCCCGGCTGGCTGTTGACGCGGACGGGCCGCGACCATGTGACGCCGCCGTCCGTGGAATGAATGGAGAAGATGTCACTATGCGCGGGGTCGCCGGCGAGGTAGATGAGGTGGACCGTGCCCTTTTCGTCCACCGCGGCCTGCGGTTGTACGCCGCCGTCGGGGAGACGGAAAGTTACTACCCGGGGCAGGCCGTCGTCGGCCCTTGCGGTCGCCGATACGAGGGCCATAAGAACGATCGCGACGGTTGAGAGTTTGCGCGGCATGTGGGCCCTTTGGTGTGACGCGAGCGGACCGGACGTAGTACGGCAAAATAACCGCGTACTTGTGCGCTTGTGGTGCAGTCCTTCAGGCTGCAGACGCAGGCCCAAAAGCCTGCACCACAATTTACAAATCATGGACGGCCATTTTAGAAACTCGCGCCGGGGTCCATGCGAACAGTCGCGCCGATACGCTGCAGTCCATCCAGTAATACTCTGCCCACGTCGAATGTAGCGTACATCGCGAGCGGATTCTTGAGTACGCCTGCGATTTCGAGATAGAGCATCGCCGTGCCCGGCGGGAGCCATGCGGAGAGGATGTCGCGGCCGCCACTGACGTGCAGTCGCAAGGGCGGGAGCCCCGCAAGTCCGAAGGGCAGGCGGGGATCGGAGAACAACGCCTTGATTTCCCGGGGGCGGCTGCTGGTCAGGATGAATTCGCGGTCGAACTCGGGGCCGATGCTTACCCGGCCGCCTGTGAATAGCGAAGTGAATGCGTCCAGCAGCCCGGCGGTACGGACGCGGAAGCGTAGGTCAGAGCGATCAACGTACGGCACCCGCAGGCGGGTAATTCTCATTGAGCGACGGCCCGACCGGCGCACGTGGGTATCGAGCACGAGTGTCCAAGGTCCGTGGCGCGCGGTAATCTTGCTCGATCCATGGACGCCGTGCCCGGTAAATGTTGCGCCGCTCGTGTATGCGAACTGACGCCACGCCTCGTTCACAGTCGTGCCCAGAAGCGCTCGGAGCCGCGATGTGCGGGTCTCGCCGCCGTAGTCTTCGAGCTTTTGGTAATCGAGGTGCGTCATCGCTTGGGTAAGTGGGCGAGAATCATCTCCACATGCCGGGCGGTCGCGCCCTGCTCGTTGCGGACGACTTGCTGCGCCCGGAGGCCCATTTCCTTGGCCGCGGGGGACGTGAGCATCTCCGCTACCGCTTCCCTTAGCCCCGCGGCGTCACGCACTTCGCGGAGGGCGTCCGCCTTGCGAAAGCAGTTCGTCACCTCGGCGAAGTTGCCCGTGAAGGGGCCGACGATCACCGGCTTGGCGAGGGCGGCGGGCTCGATCATGTCGCTGCCGTGCTGCTTCGAACCCAGATCCACGAGCGTGCGGCCGACGAAAACCACGTCCGCAAGACTGTAGAATTTCCGCAGCTCGCCCATCGTGTCGCCGAGGATTACGGGGGGTGGGTCGGCGCTGGCCACCATTGCCGACGCGCTCGTTGGGGACACTTTGGGAAGTAGCGTGCCGTCGGGGGCGATCATCCCGTTCAGGCAGGCGATGGCGTCGCGCGCTTTGGAGCGCCGGATGAGGCCGAAGCGGGCGCTGATAAGCTGCGCCACTTCATCAAAGCGCTCGGGTTTTCGGGGGACGATGACCAGGCGAAGGGCGGGGAATTGCGTGAGGAGCTGCTGGTAAACGTCGAGGAGGATCGCCTCTTCGCCCGGGCCGGTTGAGCCGCAGACCCAGATCTTCTGGTCGGCGGGCGAGAGGCCGACGTTCGCCGCGATTTCGTCTGCGTCTTCGATGCGGTCGGTTACCTGGGCGGTGTCGAATTTCATGGTGCCGGTCACCTTCACCCGCCCCGGCGGCACGCCGAGTCCGATGAAGCGATCGGCGTAGACTTGCTCCTGCGCCATGACGCCCGCGAGTCGGCGGAACATGGGAGCGGTAAAGGGGCGTAGCCGATGGTAGCCGCGATAGCTGCCGGGCGTCAGGCGGCCGTTGACGAGGACGACGGGGATGCCGCGCCTTTCGCATTCGAGGATGAAATTGGGCCAGACTTCCAGCTCGATGAGCACGACGACGCTCGGTCGCTGCGCGTCGAGCGTGCGGCGGACCGCGTTGCTGAAATCCAAAGGGTAGCGGATGAGCGTGACGTTTGGATTGGTGCTGTAGAGCTGCTGAGCGCGGGCTGTGCCGGTGTCAGTGGTGGTGGCAATGATGAAGCGCAGATCGGGCCGGGCTTGCGAGAGGAGGCCGACCATGGCGGGCGTGGCGTTGATCTCGCCGAGGCTTACCGCGTGGATCATGACTGCGGGATTGGGTTCGGTCCGCGCCGCCTCGCGGCCAACGCGCTCGTGCAGGGCCTTGAACACCTTCCGCCGGGCCTTGGGCGCGAGCAGCCAATATGGGGCGGCGATGCATAGTCCCGCAACGTAAGCGATGTCGAAGAAGGCCATGGGAATGAAACGTGGAACGTGAAAGATAAACCGGTCGCGCGGGATTATAACCGGTTAGTCGTTTGCGAAGCGGCGACTGCGCGCGCGACAGTTCCGGCGGTCTGTCTTCCATCCCTCCCCCGGTACTTCCGGGAGGGTGAAAAAGGGGGCATGGTTTGACAACTGACCCAACGACCCCCTCCCTAGCCCTCCCCCGGATTACCGGAGGAGGGAAAAGGACCTCGCCGACACTGTCACGCACCTGCGGCCATACAACAAAAGACGCGCCGGTCGGGTGACCGGCGCGTCTGAGTATTCGAATCAATCCATCCGTCGTCTTACCCGGCCCGGCGGATCTGGGGGGCGATGCCGGCGGCCTTGGCGAGGGCGGCGGCCTTATCCGTCTTTTCCCAGGAGAAGCTGCCGTCCGCTTCCGCGATGCGGCCGAAGTGGCCGTGGCGGGCGGTCGTCTTATAGATCGGCCGCAGCAGGTCCAGGTGCTTGATGATCCCGCGCGGGGTCAGCGGGAAATGGGCGATCACCAATTCCGCGATTTGGTCTTCGGGGATGACGGCGGTGTTCTCGGTGCTGACCGTGACGCTCACCGGGTTGGCCACGCCGATGGCGTAGGCCAGCTGCACCTCGGCGTTGCGCGCCAAGCCGGCGGCGACGATGTTCTTCGCAATGTAGCGGCCCATGTAGCAGGCGCTGCGGTCAACCTTGGAGGGGTCCTTCCCGCTGAACGCCCCGCCGCCGTGCGCGCCGCGGCCGCCGTAGCTGTCCACGATGATCTTGCGGCCGGTGAGGCCGGTGTCGCCGTGCGGGCCGCCGACGACGAACTTACCCGTGGGGTTGATGTGGAAGACGATGTCGTCGTTCCACAGCCGCTTGGGGATCGTCGGGCGGATGA
>JAQGHP010000770.1 GCA_028288775.1 Phycisphaerales bacterium
GGAACGGGTTGTCGCTCGCGGCCTGCATGACCACACCCGCGTCGCCGAACAGGTCGTTGGCAGTGGCGTTCACGGAGCGGTTGGCCAGATGGATTGTCTGTCCATTGTTGAACGCCAAAGCCATGTCGTAATCAACGGTGTTGTACTGCGGCAGCTCGCTGGAGCCGGAGACCGCGGCGCTGAACGCCGCACCGGCGATCATGGGCGTGAGCTTGGAGTGCTGCGATGCGCTGAAGTGATACGTCTTTTCGGCTGAGCCATCCGCGGGATGAACGGTGATGTCGATGGGAACGGTAGGCGGCGCCGCACCCAGCACGCCAGCCACGCCCACCGAGCCATCCGTGGTCAGCGTCCCGGTGGCACGGGTCATCGCGCCGAGCTTAAAGCTCGTGTTGAGATTGGCGATTACGCCGTTCACTTCGCCCGGACCCACGGGCAGGGCAACCGGGCCTTCGTTGTTGAACGGATGTCCAAAGCCCCACACACGGTCGCCCAGCGCTTCGGTGCAGGTTCCGACTGCCGTCATCTCGACGTCGCCGGTGAGCAGCGGGACGGCCAGCACTGATCCCGGTTCGAGCTTTATGTCCGGGGCGTCCGCGGCTCCGGAACCGCCGCCCGCTTGCAGCGCCGTCAATCCCGCGGCACGGAATTGCGGCCCGAGCTGATCGAGAAGGCGGGGGGAAAGCCCCGCGGTCATCAGAGGCGTGGCGAGCGGCTCGAGGCGAGGGGGCTGGCCATCGCCCAGAAGATGCGCGGGTTTGATCGTATCGCTGCGAACGCCCGCCAGCCACGGTCGCCGCTCGGCCTTCCACGCCAGGGGGAGCATTCCCGCGTCTTTGAGAGACCAGCTCATCCCGCCCCGGCGGCCCGCCGCCGTCGCGGGATTCTGCGCCCCGCCCGCCGGCGCGGTCGCGGGGCCGGCCACCCGGCCCGCGGCATCGGGCTTAATAATCGGCAGGTCGAGCATGTATTCGATAGGCTGCACGCCAGCGACCGGGTCCTTGGTCATCGGCCAGCCGTAGGCGAACGCGCCGATCATCCGGTCATGCCCCGCGGCGTCCGTGAGATAGACAGGCGAGCCGCTCATCCCCGCGATGCTGCCCGTGTGCTCCAGGTACTCGCCCTTGCAGCGGATGAGCACGACATCGCCCTTGGGGTTGAAATTCTTCAGGACCGAAAGCACTTCGATGTCAAAGCGCTCGATCTTGCTGCCGTGGAAAACGGTCAGGCCGTACCCGGTCATTCCCGGCTTCACTTCCGCGACGCGCATGTGGCGGGCGGGATCGAAGA
Organism: Phycisphaerales bacterium; assembly: GCA_028288775.1. GTDB lineage: Bacteria > Planctomycetota > Phycisphaerae > Tepidisphaerales > Tepidisphaeraceae > RYN-428. Next base: position 1,291 of record JAQGHP010000770.1, read on the forward strand.
GCGATTTCTCGGAGGTCTTAGGCTGCGTTGCCGGGGCGGGAACAGTTTGCGGGCGGGGCGTTTCCGCCTGCGCCGTCGAAGGCGGCACGCAGACGGAGAGGGGAGTGATGGCGGACGCGAGAGCGAGGAACGACGCACGGGGAAATCGCATGCAGACCTCGTAAAGCGGACGATCCGCCGCGGAGCCAGGCGCCCGCGGGCCACGGTTACCCAGACGGCATGGTAGGATCGGCCCGCGCATGCCGCAATCCCCGTTGACACTCTTCTTTACCGGGGATAGCCTTCAAGAGTGTCAGATCGTTTGTGCGGTTGAGCCCGCCCTGTAAGAGTCAGGCGTGCTCCCGAGCGGACGGGAATCATGGTTCTGCTGATCGGCGGGCCGGCCGGCTTCGAGAAATGCCCGGCCCGCCGATTACCAAAACCCGCATTCCCTTCTGAGTCGTCGGCAGCGACAACGCCGGACGCCTCCGCTCCCTGCCGCCTTCAATTCCCGAGTCAGTCCCCACACCGTGAGTGCATAGCGTGAATAATGCCGACCGTGAGCGCGCCGAAAAAGTTCTCCAATACCAATTCAAGAACCCGGACCTCCTCAAGGAGGCCCTCACCCATTCCTCGATCGCCGACAATCGGCTCGACAGCAACGAGCGGATGGAATTCCTCGGCGACGCCGTGCTCGACCTCATCATCTGTGAGGACCTCTACAAGAAATTCCCCCAGTACGATGAAGGGGCGCTGACGAAGGTGAAATCCGCGGTCGTCTCGCGGCGCACCTGCGCCGAAGTCTCCAACGAGACGGGCCTCACCGACCTGCTCATCATCGGCAAAGGCATCAGCTCCCGGCACGCCATGCCCAGCTCCCTGGCGGCGGCGGTGTACGAATCCATCGTGGCCGCCATCTATCTCGACGGCGGCTTCGAAGTCATCAAGGAATACGTCCTGCGCACCATGGGGCCCAAGGTGGACCTCATCGCCGCGGATGCGCACCAGTACAACTACAAGGCCGTCCTCCAGCAGCACGCGCAGAAGATCCTCGGGGCGACGCCGATGTACGAGTTACTCGACGAGAAGGGCCCTGATCACAGTAAGTGCTTCGAGGTGTGCGTTGCGATCGACGGCCGCCGATTTACTTCGGCCTGGGGTCCGAACAAGAAAATGGCCGAACAGAAGGCCGCGCTGCTGGCGTTGGAAGACCTGGGCGTGCTGGACCCGAAGGAAGTGGACGAGGCGATCGACGAAATCGCCGAGGACGCGGTGGAGTGAGCCCAGGCGACGTGCGGATTCGGAACGCCGATTCAGGGATTTTCTGAAAGAGGGTTGCGCTCCGCCAGGTCTTGAATGGTGTCCAAGCGGGGGGCGGCGTACTGCTCGACCGCGGCGATGATCCGGGCGCGATCGTGCGGTACGCGAACGGAATTGGGAAATCCTTCGGGCGGCGCGGTGGTTTCACGCGCATGCCCGCTCGTCACCACCACAATCGCCGCGGCCGACACTGCCTCGGCGAACCGGGCGCGGGCCTGAACATCGGCGACCTCGAGGGCCTGCGCCGCGACGACTACGACCGCCGCCTTTACCGCGCCCACCGCGACCGCCGCCGACCAGATGTCGCGCGTATGGACGACGCGGTACCCCGCATCGATCAGCCAATCGGCAGTCCTGCGTACCCGCGGCACGTCATCATCCACAAGCAAAATAATACTCGGCATCAGTCCCAACCATTGGACGTGGCCCCCGATAGATTAACTATCGGCAACCGGGCACAAGGGTGCTGTCGGGCAAATGCCGCAAATTCGGCGGCCGTCAGTCGGGGTTTCCCCTACGCTTGGGGACGGAGAGGGAAAGTCAGGCGGCACCGGTGTCGGTCTCGTCACGGGTGAGGATTCCGCTTTCCAATCCATAGCGCACGAAGTCGGCGCGGTTCTTCAGCCCCAGTTTGCGGCTGAGGCGCGCGCGGTAGGTCTCGGCGGTTTTTACGCTGAGGAACAGGCGATTGGCGATCTCCTGGTTCGTGTGGCCGCGCGCGAGAAACTCCAGCACCTGCCGCTCACGCTCGCTCAGCCTGGGCGCATCGGAGACCTCGGGGCTCAGGGATTGCGATACGATCGTGCCGGCCAGGGCAGGGTCGATGAACGTCTTGCCCCGGTGAACGGCGCGGATGCCGGCGAGCAGTTCGGTGTCGGCAGCGGCTTTGGCGACGTACCCATTCGCCCCCGCCGCCAGCGCCGTGCGGACGTACGCCGCGTCGTTGTGCATGCTCAGCACCAGCACGCGAAGGTCCGGGCACCGGGCGCGGATCGCCTCGATGGCGCGCACCCCGCCCCCGGCGGGCATGGACAGATCGACCACCGCCACGTCCACCTGTCCGCCCCCCGCGTGTGTCACCGCCTCGCGGCCGTCGGAGGCTTCCCGCGACACCAGCATGTCAGGCTGCGAATCGATCAACATGCGCAGCCCCGCCCGCAGGACGGCGTGGTCGTCGGCCAGCAGCACCCGAATTTTTTCCTTCATTACAACTCCTGCTGTCCGGCGGGCGCATCGTCCACGGGAATTTCCAAGGTGAGCGTTGTGCCATCCCCCGGCACCGATTCTACCGTAAGCGTGCCGCCCAGCAGCGCGGCCCGCTCACGCATGGAGTGAAGGCCGATCCTCCCGCCGACGTCGGCGGCGCTGAGCACGGGCTCGACGTCGAAGCCGCGGCCGTCGTCCTCGACGAGCATCCGCACCAGGCCCGGCGCGCGGTCGAAGGTGATGCGCGCGGTGCGCGCCTCGGCATGGCGTGCGATGTTGGTTAGCGCCTCCTGCGCGATGCGGTAGACCGCAGTCTCCGCCGCTGGCGGCAGCCGGCCCAATTCGGTCCCGCCCGCTTCCAGGCGCACGGTCAGGCCGTGGGTCTGCGCATAGTCCGCGGCGTAGCGTTCCAGGGCCGCCGGGAGCCCCAGGTCGTCGAGGGCGCTGGGCCGCAGTCCGCCGGCCAGGCGGTGTACGTCTTCCATCGCCCGCGCCGCCAGCGCCCGCAGCCCGCGTGCCCAGGAGCGGGCCGCTTCGAGCGTCGGCACGTCCTGAAGCGTGCGGAGCCCCACCAGCAGCGACGTGAGCGATTGCCCGGTCTCGTCGTGCAGCTCGCGCGCCACGCGCCGCCGCTCTTCTTCCTGCGCCCCGATCACCTGCTCCAGCAGCCGGGCGGTGCGCCGGGCGGCGTTAGTGCGCTCGGTGACGTCGCGGGCGACTCCGATCACCATCATCTCCCCGCCGATCTCAATGGCGACGAGGCGGACTTCGACCGGGAACGTGCTCCCGTCGCGCCGCCGATGTACGCCGTCGATGGTGACTACCGCTCCGCTGGTCATTTTCTGGCACAATTCGGCGACTCTCTCCGGCGGCATATTCAGGGCGACGTCCCATACGTTAAGGCTGAGCAGTTCTTCGCGGGTATACCCCAGTCCCTGACACGCCGCGAGGTTGACGTCGGTGAATCGGCCGTCAACGCCACTGACAAAGATCGCGTCCGCCGCCTGGTCCACCAGCCGCCGGAACCGCTCCTCGCTCTCCCGCAGCGCCCCCTCGGCCCGCGAACGCTCGGTGACGTCCTGGACGACGGCGAGGCGACGCGTCGGCCGTCCCGAGGGGTCGCGGATGAAAGTCGCGTTGATGCTGACCCGGATGGTCCGCCCGTCTTTCCTGATGTACCGCTTGTCGATCTCGTATTGGGGTGAGGGGTCCACGAAGGCGCGGTCGAGAATCTCGCGCGTGATGGCCATGTCCTCCGGGGCGGTGAGATCGAGGAAGGTCATCTGCAGCAGTTCGTCCGCGGAATACCCGACCATTTCGCAGAAGCGGCGATTGACGCACAGGAAGCGCCCCGTCAGGGGGTCGGTGTGCGCCTGTCCCACCGCCGCCAGTTCGAAGCTGGCGCGGTGCTGCTCCTCGCTGAGCCGCAGGGCCTCTTCGGCTTGCTTGCGTGCGGTGATGTCCATCGACACGCCGATGATTCGCAGCGGCTTGCCCGCCGCGTCGCGATAGGCCATGCCGCGGCCCTCCACCCAGCGCACCGTGCCGTCGGGCCTCACCACGCGGAACTCGACGCCCTCGGCTTCCGCGGCCATGTTCAGCCGAATGCGCTTGTCGTAAGCGGCCACCCGCGCGCGGTCATCCTCATGGACCCCGGATATGAAACCCTCCAGCGTGTCGGGCGGATTGCCCATCAGCTCGCGATCGCGGGCGGATCGGCTGATTTGTTCGGTCGTCAGGTCCCGTTCCCAAGTCCCCATGCCCGCCGCATCGAGCGCCAGGCGCAGTCGGTATTCGCTTTGGCGCAGCGCCTCCTCGATCCCGTCGCGAGCGCCATCAGCGGATTCCAGCGACCGAAGCCGCTGCTGGCACGCACGCAGTCGTGCGCCCATGTCCGACGAATTCCGCCGGGCGTCCATGAGGCGCACGGCCCGGCGAAGGCACTGCCGCAAGTCGTCGGCGCGAAGGTGGGACCCCATCAGCGCGTCGTCGGCCCCCGCGTCCATGGCCCCGGCACAATCGCCATCGCTGCCGCACGCGACCGCCACGACCGGCACGCCCTCGGCCATTGCCGCACTGAGCAAGGTGTGAGAATCCGGCCCGGTTATCGGGCAATCCGCGAAGATGCAATCGAATCGCCCGCCTGCCAGCATGCGTGCCGCGTCGGCAGCATCGCCCGCATTATGGACACCGGCCGAAGGGTCAGCCTCCCCGATCAGGGCGGACCACCGCGCGCGTCCCGGCGCATCAGGAGATAGCAAAAGGATTTTCGGCATGGCAACTTCCAGACTGCGGGCAGTCTATACCCTTTATGAGCTCGACGCACCTTGCCCCGCGCGATGGCCGACCCGGCACGGCGCGGGTATCATGCGGCCCGGACGGACCGTAGCGCCCGCCGGGCATCCGGCGGCAGCGGCCGGCCCGATGACCTCAAGGCACACTGGAGCGACGGCGCATGCGCGGAATACTGATCGTGGCCGGGGCCGTCATTGCCCTCTTCGTTTTTTTCGGGACCGTCATCGGCCTGGGCATGTACCGCGTCCACTCCGCCCAGCGCGAAGCAGATGCGCAATGGGCCGCGGCACAGGAAGAAAAGGCGAAGACCGTGGTTTCCGTCGCGCCCGGCGCGCTAACTGCGTCGGCCCCCAAAGTAGACGCCCGCGCGATCATCCGCCTCACCCCCGAATCCGCCACGCTTGACGGTTCACCCATCCGCGTGGCCAATGGGGCGATCGCCTATTGGGATACGCCTGGCGCATCGGCCCGCTGGACGCTCGACCCACCCGCCGTCGGGAGCTATCGCGTGGAATTCACATTCGCCGGCGCGGGCGCCGGCCGTCCGTTTCTCCTGCGCGTCGGCGACAGCCAACTCACCGGCTCCACCCACTCCACCGGAAGCTGGGACCGATACGAGACCGCGGACATGGGCGTCATCTCCGTCCCACGCCCCGGCACGTCGCTCAAGATCCAATCGACCAAAGAGGGCGGCGGCGCACTGATGAACCTGAAGCTGCTCCGACTCCTCCCCACGACCGCCGAAGCTACGCCCGCCCCAACCCCCGTCTCCATCCCCGTGGTGGCAAGCGTTCCCCCGCCGGGCCCGAGCAACGGCCACATCATCCTGACCGCAACGGAGGCCCAACTACACGGCTCCCGCATTCACCTCGACGGCGGCGACGAAAAGCACATCGGCTCCTGGACCGTCGCCGATGACTGGATCGAGTGGTCGTTCCCCGTCTCCCGTCCCGGCCGATATCGCATCGACCTGACGCAAGCCTCGACCGACACCAGCGGCGGCGAGTTCGACGTACTCATCCACCACCAAATTTTCGCCTGCCGCACCAAATCCACCGGCGACTTCGACCGCTACATCACCCTCAACCTCGGCTCCGCCGGCCTACAGCAAGGCCAGGCCACTCTCGCCATCAAACCCCGCGGCCCGTTCAAAATCGCGCTGATGAACGTGATGAAAGTCGAACTAACGCCGGAGTGAGACCGCTACGCGGGAAACCCGAAACCCGAACGCCGCGGTTGCGGAATTCCGAATTCCGAAAACCGAATTCCGAATCAAATCCCAAATCCGAATGACGAAATCCGAAGACAGAGGAAGCCACGACTGAGCACGAAGTGACACGGATAAGACTGAATTCATTCGTGCCATTCGTGGCTCCCGCGAAT
>JAQGHP010000777.1 GCA_028288775.1 Phycisphaerales bacterium
AGCCCTTGGGATCCGTCACCTGCCCGATCGATTTCCAGGCGACCAGGAACGTCTCCTGCGCCAGGTCCTCGGCACGGTGGGTGTCGCCCGTTTCAAGGTAAGCGCGGGAGAAGACCAGCCGGGCCGTGCGGCGGACGAGCTCCTCGAACGCCGGGCGGTCGTGCTGCTGCTGGCTTTTGAGGACAAGCGCCTCGTCCGTTTCATTCACGCGGCTGCTCCGGTCATGCAACTAACAACGCCAATCAGACGAACACGGCGCGCGGAAAGTTTCAGATTGGTCATTTGTCCGTGGTCCGTTGTCAGTGGTCAGTTGTGAGTCGGGTTTGCAACTGACCACTGACAACGGACAACTGACGACTGACCCCTTACATTTGCAGCGGACCTCACTAACCGGTATTTTAACACCCGCTCGGTTTGAATGGTGTGGTGGCTTGCGCTCCGAGGGACCGGGGCGTGGCCGCGATGGGATGGGGCATCTTACGCGCAACGGGGCTTGGCGCAAGCGCTTATGTTAGTAGCGTCGTGTCGGCTCGCGCGGCGGGCCAGGCTTTGAGCGAGGTGTGCCTGATGGATCAGGTCGCTTCGATGATCGGGCGGACGCGGCAATTCCCCCACCGCGCATCTCCCGGTCCCATGACCAAACTGCTTCGTTCGACTGCTCGTTTCCGATCGCAATCGAACATCCCCAACCGTCGCGCCACAGGCGCCGGACGGCTTGGGCGGAAAAGGAGTGTCCGGCGTGATTTTCGATTCGCTGCTCGGAATGTTCAGCATCGACATGGGCATCGATCTGGGCACGTGCAACACCCTCGTGTGCGTCAAGGGCGAAGGCATCGTCCTCAATGAGCCCAGCGTCGTCGCCGTCAAAAAAGGCACCAACCGCGTCCTCCAGGACGGCAACGCGGTGGGCCTTGTCGCCAAGGAAATGCTCGGCAAAACGCCCGGCAGCATCACCGCCATCCGCCCGCTGAAGGATGGCGTCATCAGCGACTTTGAAGTCACCGAGGCGATGCTCAGCTACTTCATCCGCCGGGTGCACGGGCGCAAGCATTTCATCGGCCCGCGCGTCGTCATCGCCATTCCCTCAGGCATCACCGCGGTCGAAAAACGCGCCGTGCTCGACAGCGCCGAGCGCGCCGGCGCACGCCGGGTGTTTCTCGTTGAAGAGCCCATGGCCGCGGCCATCGGCGCGGGGCTGCCCGTTACCGAGCCGACCGCCAGCATGATCGTCGACATCGGCGGCGGCACGACGGAAGTCGCCATTATTTCGCTGGCCGATATCAGCGTGTGCAAGTCCGTCCGCACGGCCGGCGATGATTTCGACGAAGCGATTATCAACCACATGAAGAAGACGTACAACATGGCCATCGGCGAGCAGATGGCCGAGCGCATCAAGATCGAGATCGGCTCCGCCGCCCCCTTCGGCGACCACGAGCCGAGCATGGACGTGAAAGGCCGCGACATGATCAGCGGCCTTCCCCGCAAGACGCAAATCACCGCCGAGGAAATTCGCGAGGCGCTTCAGGAGCCCGTCACCAGCATCATCGAGGCCGTCACGCAAACGCTCGAACAAGCCGAGCCCGAACTGGCGGCCGACCTGGTGGACAACGGTATCACCATGGCCGGCGGCAGCTCGCTGCTCCGCGGCCTCACGACCGTCATCAGCAACGCCACGGGCCTGGACGTTCGCCTCGCCGAGGACCCCCTCACCTGCGTCGCAAGAGGCACCAGCGTCTACCTGGAAAACCTCGAAGTCTGGAAAGACACGATGGAGAGTGATGAGGATGATCTTTAGGAGCGGTTGCTGGTTACTAGTTGCTGGTGAAGAAGGAAGGAATTTTCAGTTCTCCCTGCCTTCACCGGCCGCAAGCAACTAGCAACCAGCAACTGCCACCCGACACGGATGTCGTACCTCAAGTTCCAACACGTCTTTTTTGGCCTGATGGGCATGAGCGCCATCACGGCGTTTGCGATTCCTTCGCGATTGGTGAACGGGGTGCAGCCGGGGGTGGAGGCGCTGTTCGCGCCGATCGCCCGGCCGGTGGGCGGCGTCGCGCGGTGGGCCCATGACCGCATTTCCCCGGAAATCAGCCCCGACCAGCGGAATTCGCAGGATGTGAAGAAGGAGAACCAGGCCCTCCGTAATGAGGTCGCCAGCCTGACCGTTCGCCTGACTGATATGCAGCAAAAAGAGGGAAAGCGTGCCGAGCTTGGCACGATCCGCGCGCGCTGCTCGCCGTTCCCCGTCGTAGGCCCTGACACCGGCACGCGCGAATCACTAAACCTCCAGGGCTCGACGATGGAAGGGCTGCACGACGGGATGTACGTGCTCTACGGCGGCGGCGTCGCCGGGCAGATCCAGCGGGCGGGGGCGGCGGGGGCGCACGTGCAACTGGTCACCGACCCCGGCTTCGGCATCCGCGCCGGCTTCGGCTATTTCCCCAAGGGCGGCATCGACTTCATCCCCCGCAGAGCGCCCGAGGCCTTGGTGCGGGGCATCGGGAACGGGCAGATGGAGATCCTGATGCTGACCAAGGAGGACGTGAAAACCGCCGCCCTGGAGATCGGGGATTGGGTAATCGTCGCCGAGCCCACCTGGCCGGCGTATCTACAGGGCCAGCACCTGGGCCGCATCATCTCCATCGGCGACCGCATCCGCGCGCCCGGTTACAAGCGAATCGTAGTAGAACCCCCGCAAAGCCTGCTGCGGCTGCGGGCGGTGATGGTGGTGACGAAGGAGAAGTTGGACTGAGGACTGAGGACTGAGGACCTGAAGGTCGATGCGCCACGAAAAGTGTAGGCCGTGTGGGTTTACACCGGCTTCTTCTTCCCTCTCAGTCCTCAGTCCTCAGTCCTCAGTCCTCAGTCCTGAAGCGAGCGTAGCGATGCGATGGGCCGCCTATTTCATCTTCGCCTACCTCGCCCTGGGCCTTCAGCTCGGGCTCGCGCCGGAGATCGCGTATCACGGGGCCGCGCCGAACCTCGTTCTTCTGGCGGCGATCTTCATCTCGCTCAACGCCCCGCGCGACGCGGCTCTGCTGGGCTGCTTTGCGATGGGGATCATGCAGGACTTTCTTTCCTCGCAGCCGCCGGGCTTGTTCGCGCTGTCGTACGGGCTGGTGGCGATGTTCGTCATCAGCACCCAGCACATCGTCTACCGCGGGCACCCGCTGACGCACTTCTCGCTGGCGCTGGTCGGCGGACTGATGACAATGACCGTCCTCTTGCTCCACGGCTGGATCCACCCGCCCGGCGCCGCGGTCGGGATCGCCAAGGCGGCGCTGCCCGCCGTCCGCATCTCGCCGGCCACGGAATTCACCCGCGTGCTCTACACGGCGGCGCTCGCCCCGTTCGTCCTCTGGGGATTGCAACGCACGCGCGGGATGTTCGGGTTCCAGCCGTCGAGACGGAAGACAAAATCGTGGTGAGGACTGAGGACTGAGGCGCTGGGAAACAGTCCGTCATGGTGGGGAAGCTGCGATCTCTTGGGAAGGAGTCGGCGATGGGGAAAGTCGAATGCTTTGAAGATTTGATCGCGTGGCAAAAAGCTCGGGCTTGGACACGGGAGATCTATAGCATCACGCGAAAAGGGGCGTTTGCGCGGGACTTTGGGCTCGCCGGGCAGATTCAGCGCGCATGCGTCTCAGTTATGTCCAACATCGCTGAGGGCTTCGAGCGCGGAAAACGTGGCGAGTTTCACCAATTCGTCTCCATCGCTAAAGCGTCTTGCGGCGAAGTCCGCTCACAGCTCTATGTCGCGCTGGACGTGGGGTATGTCGCTCAAGACCAGTTCAATTCACTCGTCGCGCAAGGCGCCGAAGTAGGAAGAATCCTCGGCGGGCTGCGGACATCACTGGCCCGACAACGCGACCAGCAGCGCGGAGGCTGATTCTCTCCGCCTCAGTCCTCAGTCCTCAGTCCTCAGTCCTGGAAATTCTATGTTTGAAAGACGTCTCAAAATCCTCCTCGTCCTCGTCGCGACGATCGTGCTCGTGCTGCTCGGTCGGGCGGCGCAGGTGCAGATCGTCCAGCGCGATTATTGGAACAAGCAGGCCGCCGAGGCGCTGAAACGTCCGCACACCGTTCCCACCGTTCGCGGCGACGTCTATGACTACAAGGGACGCCTGCTCGCCACCGACAAGCCGTGCATCGACGCCTGCGTCGATTACCGCGCACTCACCACCCCGCCGGACAAGGACTGGGTCCGCGACCGCGCCGTCGAACGCCTCAAGGCCCGGCTGGGCGACGACTGGGGAAAACTGTCGTCCCGGCAACGGGCAGACATGCGGAAGGCCGAGACCGACGCGGTCCTGGCCGACATCGACCGGATGTGGGCCCGGCTCGCGGATGCCTCCAAACGCCGGGTTGAGGATATCAAAGACACCCGCGAGGCCATCGTCCATCACGTGCAGATGTTGCGGCGGTACGCCTGGTACGCGGCGTATGCCCAGGCGATGGACAAGGAGACCGACACCAATGTCGAAACGACCCAGTGGAAAAAGTGGCTCACCGAGGGCGGCTCCGACGCCCCGCCGGTGGACAAATTCGAGGTCACCGTCTCCGAGCAGCTCGAGCCGCACGTCATCCTGCACGCGGTGGACAACGCCACGCAAAACGAACTGGGCAGGGACATCGAGCATTTCCCCGGCCTGATGCTGCGGCCCGGCACGCACCGCTACTACCCGTACGCGGATGTCGGCTGCCATCTGCTGGGCAACCTCGCCCGCGTCAAGCTCGAAGACCTCAAGTCCGACCCCAACAGCCAGGACCCCCTCCGCGCGTACATGCCCAATGACCTGATCGGGCGAACAGGAATCGAAGCGCTGTGCGAGCCGTCACTCCGCGGCTCGCGCGGGCGGGTGGACAAGGCGCTGGGGGATGAGGCGGTGCTGGGCAACACCCCCGCGGTCCAGGGTCGCGACGTGCGCCTCACCATCGACATCGAGCTGCAGCAGCAGATCCAAACGGTCTTCGCGGCAGCAAACCTCCGCGATAGCCGCGGTCAGGTGTTCGAGGAAAACGCCGTGCTGCACGGGGCGGCGGTGGTCATCGACGTGAACACCAACGAGATCCGCGCGCTGGTTTCCTACCCCACCTACGACCTGAATCGCCTCGACGAAGCCTACACGCAATTGCGCGACGACCAGCTCAATGACCCCATGCGCAACCGCGCGACGATGTCCCAGCTCGAGCCCGGGTCCACCATCAAACCGTTTTGCGGATTGGCCGCGATCTCACAAGGCGTGCTGGGCGTCAACGAAGGGATCGAATGCACCGGCTACCTCGTTCTCGACGGGCATAAATACCAGTACGGCCGGTGCTGGGTCGCCAGCAAGTTCGAAGGGAAAATCCCCAGCGTCGCCCACCACCCGATCCCCATCGCACACGTCGGCCACGACGGGAACATGGACGGATACCTCACCTACTCCGACGCCCTGGAGCGAAGCTGCAATAACTTCTTCGAGAA
>JAQGHP010000780.1 GCA_028288775.1 Phycisphaerales bacterium
ATCCCACTGACCAACAGCTTGCTGATGCGGATCTCATCCGTGCCCGTCGGCGGGAGCGGCGGCGTCGTTCGATTGTTCCCAGTCAATTCGGTGTTCCCAGTCGCGCCCGCCACCTGCCCTGCAGGCGCGGAGGACTTCACAATGGCCGGTTGCGTAGCCGCGGGCTGGTTGGCTTCGGGAACCTTGAAGACCAACCCCGCCACATGGACGCCGTCTTTTTCTCGCACGGCCACGCCGATGGGCTTGGTCACCTCCAGCGATTTGACGACGACGTTGCCCGTCGCCGGCTTCACGCGGATTCCCTCCGACCGCACCTCCTCCAGCCCAGCGAGCACCGGCCCGTTTTCCTCCGAACGGTATTCGAGCCCCTTCATCACGAAGTCGGCGTCGAAGCCGCGGACGAGACCAAAGTCGAGCGGGTCGATCCGGTCGATCTGAAGCTGGGTCTCCAGGTGCGCCCGGAACCGCCCATCGGTCAGGCCGTGCCCGTCAATCTGCGGCTTTAGTTCGGGCAGGAGCGCGAGGAGCCCGTCGCCATGCACTCCCGCGCCGGCAATGTCCATTTGCATCGAAGGCTGCCCCGCAAACGGCGCGACCTGCATCGTCAGCCGGACAGAATCGACGACGTGATCCACCCGGCAATCCAGCTCGAGCTCCGCGGGCGCGAGCGAAGCGGGATCGTCGCCGAGCATCTCGATCGGCTTGCGGGCAAACAATCGCAGGTCGGTCACTTCCAACGGCGCAGACTCCGGCCGCGACTCATCGGTAAAGCTGAAGCGGCTGAGATTGAGGTCGAGTTTCCGCACCGTGACCAGCGGATATTTCAGCTTGGCGACTACGAGTGTCAGGGGTGAGGCGGTGGCGAGTGCCGCAGATCCTGGCGTCACCGCCAACGCCCGCGGCGCGACCATCGCAGGTACAACGGTCGGACGGGAAGGGCCGGCGCGGGCAACTGCCGGCGCGACGGTGGGAGCAGTCGCCTTGGATTCCGGCGGGCTTGCGGCCATCGCAATCCCGAGCGCATGCAGCGTGCCGTCAGGCGTTTTGCTTGCCGACATTTCCGCGCCGGTTGTGGAGATTTCGTCGAGCGCGATTGCGCCGGGCATGTCGAGCCGCGTCAGCGCGACGCGGGCTTCTGCCAACCGGAAAAGCGGCGCACCGTCCGTCCCATCGCGGAAATCGATTCCGCTAAATGTTACCTTCACGCCCATACCACCCATTGCATTGGGGACGACGCTCGCGGCAAGGTGCCCGGCAAAGCGGCCGTCCTTCAACTCAATCTGCATCCCCGGCGGAAGGTAGGAGGCCAAAGCCCCTTGTCGAATTCCACTCGCCGATAGATCCAATGCTACGTCCGCCGAATCCGCGCCCACCGCCGCCGTGCCCGAAACGCTCAGCGTGTCGGCGATCCCGTTCACCTTCGCGGTAAACGAAAGCTTCGCCGGCCCGGCAGGTTTTCCCCACGTGACGCCTTCCACGGAACCGTTCACCGTCGCCGAGGTCTGAGCAATCGGAAGCACCGCACGGTCCGTCCAACCGACCGCGGCGTCGCGAATCGTCAGCTTGCGCAGCACCAAAGCCATCGGCAGGGCCGCGGTCTGGCTGGCCAGGCCGCCATTGACATTCGCGTCCGAAGCGGCCGGCGTCTTCATCGGCCCCATTCCCGACGCCGCAGCGAACGCGCTCTTCTTCTGTTCCGGCGGCTTGGGGAGCAAACGGAAACCGGCGACCCGCAACGCGTAGTCTTCGTCGCGCGCGAGTCGGCCGCGTGGATGCACCAGCTCAACGTCCGCGATCTCCAGTACTCCCGGCTTCAGCTCGATGCCGGAGATCGCGGCGGATTCCAAACCGAGCAGTTCTTCCCCACCGTCGGTAAGCGTAAAATCGCGCAGGGCGACGGACGCCTTGAGAACCTCCCCGTCCTGCGCGATGTCCACGTGCGTGCGGGCATGGAGCGCCGCGTCGACAAGGGTGGGCTCGACGCCCAGGGATTTGAGATAAGGGCCGGTGAGGATCGTGGAGAGCTTTTCGCCGCTGACTTCAAGGTCCGCCAGAAGCCCGCCGGGCCGGGGCGTCACGACGCCGTCGAGAGACAAGGTGCCTGCGACGCCCGGTGCTTTGAGCCACGCGCGAATGTGCCCGGGCGCGGGGGCCGCGGCCTTGGGATCGAAGTCGATATGGAGGTTCTCCATCGCGATTCCCGCGTCCTCGATCGCAACCACCGTAGAGGGTGAAACCGAATCGTCATCAAACTGAATCCGCACCGCGTTCCACGTGAAGCGGCCGATGTCGATCTTGGGAAGGGAACGGAGGAGGTCGGGCTCGGCGAGCGTCTTCCGCCCGGCAACCTTCACAACCACCGGCGACTTTGGCGACGAATTCGCGGCCGCACTCTTGGACTTATCCCGCGGCAGAAATCGCAAACCGCCCGCCGCGATCGCGCCCGATGATTCGTGACGAACGGAGAGCTTTGGCCCGCTGACGTCGATCGCATCGACGCGAACGCTCCCCGTCTGCCCATCGAGCCCCACGCCGGCGATCTTCACATCGTCGAGCGTGAGCAGTTGCCTCCCGTCCTCCCACAGCAGTTGTTGCAGGCGGGCGTTGATCGCCAACCGCCCCGGGCCGGGCGCGGCCAGTCCGGCGGAAAGCCGGCACGAAAAATTCCCGTCGTGCAATGTCGATTCAATTCCCATTGCCGCGAAATACGGCCGCACCGCGTCCGGACGGACGCCTTGCGCTTTCAGGACCAGGTCCGCGGTCATGTTCGTCGCAAACGGATGCGCGGTACCGGAAAGGTTCACCTCGCGCAACAGGCCGGGCGCGAGGAACCGCCCGGCGATCGCCACCGGCGCATCCGGTTTATCGGGGTCGCAGACGAATCCCTTCAGACTTACATCATCTACTATGAACGCAAGATTTGTTGCGGGCGAGACCGAGCGGTCGGCGAGCGTAGCCTGGAGCTTGCGGAACGCGAGTTCGCCCAGGGTCCAGCGAAGGGGTGGAGTAGCGGCCGCCGCGGGAGCCACGACGGGCGGCGTCGATGCGGCCGCTGCCAGGACGGGAGCGGGCGGGGGCGCAGCCCGTGTGGCCCGCGCGGAATCCGGTGACCATTCGATGCCCGCAAGACGCACCGCGCCCGATTCGGTGCGCTGCGCGTTACACGCGCCATCTTCCATGACGACCGCCGCCAGCGCGATCGACCCGGACGCGATCGAGTCGGCTTTCACCGTCAGCGATTTAAGCGTTAGTGCGTCCTGCCCGTCGGCCGTCACCGCGACGTTCTCCACCTTCAGCACGGCCTGGATCGCATTGGGATTTCCCGTCGCGACGGTGGTCTTGATTGACCCATTCATCCGCATCGCGATCTCGCCCGCCCGCGGCCGCAGGCCCAGCGGCGCGAGATACCCGGCGAGCGGCGCCGGGTGCAGCCCGCGGGCCGACGCCCGGAACGTCGCGTCGAGCACCTTGCCATCGCTCGTCCCCTGGCCTTCAACCTGGAATGAATCGAGCAGTGCATCAGCAAAGACGTCCATGGTGAACCGCGTGGGCCGCACGGGTGAAGCGAGGTCCCAAAGCCCGATATTCAGATCCACGTCCGTCTGGAGCGCGGGCGATACCGAGCGGTCATTGAGATGCGCGCGGACGTGCGTGAGACGCAGCGCGTCGATCGCGACGGGGGGAGAGAGATCGACCGCCTGCGGCGGCGCTTTGGTCGCGGAACCCGCCGGCGTCGCCTGCGGCTTCTGCCCGGCGAGCAATGTTTGCAATAAGGGGATCGTGCCATCCGCGTTGCGCCGCACGACCAGCTCCACCCCATCGGCCTCGATGCGCTCGGCGACGAGCCGGCCGCGGAGCAGTTGCAAGGGCGATACGTCGCCCCGGCAATACTCGGCCTGGAGGATCGGCTCGCCGCCCCCGGCCGGCGTGACGCGCACGTGCCAGAGGCCCACGTCGCCGTTGAACAGGTACATGTCCGAGCGCTCGTAGGTGATGTCCAGGCCGTACGATTTCGCGACCTGTCGCAAGGTGGTGGGAAGCAGCAGAGCCACTGCGATACGGATGAGGAAGCCGATCGCCAGCACCAGGACGCCAGCGATGATCAGCCGTCGACGCCATCGCACGGGCTTCTTCGGCTTCTTGGACTTTTTGGATCTTCCCGCTTCAGGCGCTTTCCCATCGGCAGGTTTCGCCACTGGTTTCTCGGGACTTGGTTTGGGTTCGGGCGAGGCATCAGAAATCTGGCTCATGGCGAGCCTCCGGAGTTAGCGGGGTCGGCGGGTTGGGTCGCGGCTTTTTCGAGGGCGGCCCGGCGCTCGCGCGGCGCGCCCATCGGGTCGTACCCCGCGGGGGCGCGGCCCGCGGCACGCAGCCACTGGAACGCGCGGGCGCGGGAAGCGGGAGAGCTGTCTTCAAGATAAAGCGTGTTGGTGGCGAGAATCCGCTGCGCCAGGTCGTCGGGGCCGGCGACGTCGCGAAGGATTTCTTCCATCGCGGATGGATGACGGCCGGCCTCACCCGCGCGGTCGCTGAGCACCGCGGCAAGTTCAGGGGGACGCTGATTGTCAACTTGCAACTTAGCCAGAAGATCGAGACTGGCGCGGTCCATCGCCCAGGCGACGGCCGGCTTGTCGCGCGGGCCGTTGGACAGCGCGGCCGACACTCCCGCGGCCAGCTTGGCAAGCGCCTGCTCGTCCGCGGAAAGCGCCACGTCTTCGCAGATTCGAGCGCCGCTCCAGCCGGCGAGGTACACCAACGCCGGCCGTCTGCTCTTTGCATCGCCCAGCGCCGCAAGCACACTCTCCACGCCCGAGGCGTCGGGAGTCGCCGGGCGCGTGGCCGCACCGCGGGCGATGGCGGCGACGGAGGAGCGTTGCAAATCCGCCAGGGCAAGCCGGCAGGCTTCTTCGTGCTGAGCGTCCGTGGACGAACCCCGACGAACGCGGATGACGGCCACGACCGATTCGTTCTTCCCGTCGCGGAACCGGAACGGCAGCACCACGGCCAGCGTCAGCGAGTCGATGACCGTGCGCGGATCGAGCAGAATGGTCTCCTGCTGAAGCATCGGCTGCGCTGCCGTGCGCGGCGCGGCGTCGGCGGCCGCACCGGGTACGGACGAGTCGGCAACTGAAGAAATATCCGGAGCGTAATCGGCGAGGACGACTGCAAGCTCGACCTGCACCCCCGACGGCTCAGCGCCAGCCGTCGGCCCGGTTACGACATCCGGGGAAGTTGCGGGAGCTTTCGTCGGCCCAATGGCGCTGGCAACGGCGGGCAGGGTGGTCGGCTCATTCGTGGCGACGGCGCGATTCGCGGGGTGCGCATCGGGCTGCGTAGCCGGCGCGGTTGAAGGTACGGTCGCTGGCGCGCCTGACGGCACTGTGGAGGGCTGGGCCGCGGGAGCGGTGGTGGGATTCTCGGCAATTGTATTATTCGGTGCGGTTGCGGGAGAGGGCGAGACGGAGGCCGATACCTCCGCCGCGACCTGGGGACGATGAAATTCTATTCCCGCACGCCGGCTTCCGGGGCCGCCTGCCAGGCCGGGCTGACCCGTCGCCGCGTCGCGGACATCAAACAGTGCAGTAGTCCCGGCGGGTAG
>JAQGHP010000182.1 GCA_028288775.1 Phycisphaerales bacterium
TCCCGCAAGGCCGCGATGAAGGAACTGGGCGAAAGCGACCCCGAACCCGTCGGCGCGCCCGCCGGCGAAGGCCAGGGCGGACAGGACCGAGGCGGCCCGGGCGAATTCCGCGGTTCCCAAGGCGGACCGGGCGGCGACCGTGGCAACCGCGGCGGTGGCGGTGGCGACCGCGGACGCGGTGGCCCGGGCGGTGGCGGTGGACGCGGCCCGCGCCGCGACTAAGCCGGCACGGTACGGCCCGATTGCATTAATTGCAGCCAACGAGGGCGGCCTTTGCGGCCGCCCTCGTTTCTCTTGCGCCACGACAATGACCGTTCGAACTCGACCGTTTACTGCGTTTCGCGCTCCCAAAGTCCGCCCGAGCTCTACCGTTTAGCCGCCGCGCTTGTGGGGCGCGTTTCGCGCCAGCGAAAGACCAAACGCCCTGCTAGCAGGGCGGCCAACTAAACAAGAGGGTCCGCCCGCATGAACTTCGGCCGCGCGGGGATCCGTCGTTCCTACTTCTGCCCCGTCAGGCCGCCCTACACTGCGACACGCTCGGAAGGGCAACAATTCAATACGCCCCCTCGACCCCACCGCCGGCACTTCTCGCCCCCGTGCCTGCTCCCCGGCCCGCCCCGCTTTACGCCACTTCCATGGGGTCCGGCCCATTCGCGCGTCCGCCCCATCGCGCGACGGCCGGGCATAGGCCCCGGCACGCCTGTTGCCTTGATCACTGCCATTCGGGCAGGTTGGTGATATTTTTCTTCCTGAACTCGCTGGACGGTGGATATGATATTGCGGGCAAGCGTATCGTCCGAAGCCATCATGGAGGTTCAACGATGAAGCGCCAGGATCAAGTGCTGCGTGTGGCGGGGCTCATGGCCGGAATCCTTTTCGCCGGCGCGCCGCTTTGCAGGGCCCAAGCGACGACCCCCGCCGACCCGGCCCCGGAAACCCGTCCCGCCGTCCCCGCCCCCGCGAACAACTGGTGGGACAACGCCCAGGCCGGCGCGCGCCCGGCTATGCCCGCCCCGGCGCCGCGCAACGACGATCACGGCGGCCCCTTCCACCGCGACGAGCGCAGCAGTGCCGGCGGCCAGGGCTCCGGTTCGGGCGTGATGGACTATCCTTCCTCGGACATGAGCGACTGGGTCATGGCGAACACGATGGCCGCCCGCACGCGCATGCTCTTCAGCCGAGCCCAGTCCGACCTGAGCGCCGCCATCCGCCACTTCCAGAACCGCGCGGAAAAGTCGAGGGACTTCCAGGACGCCCTGGCCGCCGAGCGGCAGGCGTACGCGGAGTATGATGAGGACCGCAAGCAGGCCCTCCGCACCCTCGCCGACAATGACAAGTACCAGGCCATCCTCTCCCTCCGCGACGAGCTGGGCGCGAAGCTGGCCCGTCGCCGGGCCGACAAGGATGCTTCCAAGGATGAGATCGTGGCGATGGCCACGCTGAAGATGAACTACGCCTCCGACGCGCGCGCTATGGAAGTGGAAGCGCTTAGCGCCGATCCCACCCTCAAGCCCGCCCACGACCGCATGGTCGCGGCCAGCCAGCGCGTCTCCCAGATGCGCGCCCAGCTCGAGGACGCCTTGCACGAAGCCCCCGAAGTCGTGGCCGCCCGACACAACCTCGAAAACGCCCGCATCGCCATGGTCGAAGCCAGCGCCTATGCCTACGCCAGCGCCGTCGCCGGCTCGACGGCCCTCAACTATTCCTACTACCTCCACCGCAACGACGTGGACAGTGTCTACGGCCCCTACGGGCCGGGGTATGCGTCGCCGTATTGGGCGCGGTGATGCGGAAGTTGCTAGTTGCTGGTTGCCGGTTGCTAGTGACGGAAGCGGAAGGAACGTAGACGCGATTACGCTCGCAACTTGCTTCTCATCCTCTTCCTTTACCAGCAACCAGCAATTTCCTCCGTCACTTCACCCGGATGTCCGCCGCCCCTTTCAAGGGCGGCGGGTACTTGGGGTTCAAGTCTTCGAGCGTCCGCACCAGCACGTCTGACACGACCCAGTTCCGGAACCATTTATGGTCCGCCGGCACGGCGTACCACGGCGCGTGCTTCGTCGAGCACTTGTGCAGGGCGTCCTGGTACGCCGCCATGTAGTCGTCCCACCGCGCGCGGTTTTTCAGGTCCTCGGGGTCGAACTTCCAGTTCTTCTTCGGGTCGGCCAGCCGCTTCTCCATCCGCTTTTTCTGCTCGTCGTAGGAGATATTGAGGAAGAACTTCACGATCACCGTCCCCTCGTCGGCCAGGAGTTTCTCGAAGTCGTTGATCTGCGCGTACCGCCGCGACCAGACGTCCTCGGGCACCAGCTTTTTCACCCGCTCCACCAGTACGCTCTCGTAGTGGGAGCGGTTGAAGATGCCGAACATCCCCTTCGGCGGCGCGGCCTTGTGGATGCGCCATAGGTAATCATGCGCCAGTTCCAGCGCCGTCGGCTGCTTGAAGCTCGTGACGCTGCACCCCTGCGGATTGACCCCGCTGAAGACGTACTTGATGGTGCCGTCCTTGCCTCCCCCGTCCATCGCCTGCAGGACGATCAGCAGCGCGTTCTTCCCCTGCGCGTAAAATCGATCCTGGAGCGAATCGATTTTCTCCAGGTTCTTCGCGACGTCCTCGGCGGCGTCGCCCTTGTGCTTGAATTTGCCGGTGTCATCAGACTTAAGGTCGGAAATCTTGAACTTCTTCCCGGGCTCGACGAGGTAGGGGGAATCAATCATGGCTCAATCGTGACACGGCGCGGCGGCCCGTGCAAGGCGATGCGGGATCGCCACAGATGGACACAGATGGGAGGCGGTTTCCCGTGACATGGGCGTCCCGCCCATGCTGGGTGCGCTGAAGCTTACACTGAAGTTTCATTGCCGAATGCCTCGTTAATTCTCACGCACCAGGCACGGGCGGGACGCCCGTGTCACGTTAGAGTTTTCCTCCCCGCCTTATCTGTGTTCATCTGTGTCCATCTGTGGCGATACCGTGTCAGCATGATTTGAACGTTTGAGGTGTGCTACAGCGCCTGGGTCACAAACGGCAGTTCCACCACCGTCGCCTTGCGCACCGCGCCTTCTGCCGGGATGTTTACCACGCTGCCCGCCGGGATGAACGGCTTCTTGACGAACCCGATGGCGATGCATGCGTTGGAAAGTACAGGCGAGACGGTACTGCTGGTGACGCCGCCCACCTGGTTGTCCTTATCGTCGTAGATCAGCGTCCCCGCCATCGGCAGCGCATCGTCCGCCATGCGCAGTCCAACCAGTTGCCGGGCCACCTGCCCGCGGGCATGCATCCGCGCGACGATCTCCTGGCCCAGGTAACATCCCTTGGTAAAGCTCACCGCCCGCGCCGCCTGCCCCGTCTCGGCGGGCAGGACCGAATCATCGAAGTCAATCCCAAAGAGCGGCCGCCCCGCTTCGATACGCGTCGCGTTGAACGCCGCCCACCCCGCCGGCCGCAATCGGCGATGGCCCGGCTCATGGTTCTCATAGAACTGCGAAACGAGGCCCATCCAAATCCTTCGGGCCGCGGTCGTGTTGACGACCACATGAAACCCCGGCACCCCGCACACATCGTCCCGCCACACCGTCGCCGGTTCGTCGAACAATCGCCCGTCGATAGAGCCAAGCTGCCCCAGATCCGCAGTTAGTGAATTGCCCGTCGCCTCTTCCAGAATCTTCCCCGCCCCCGGCCCATGCAGCGCGATCGTGTGGAGTGTTCCAACTCGATTCACCATCTTCACCTGCTCGCGGAACAGGAATTTGTCGAACGCCCCCCGCACCGCCTCGACCACCCGCGCGTCCATGTCCAGCAGCGTGCGATCCCCCCGCTCGACGACGTTGACATCCGCTACGATCCGCCCCTTGGTATTCAGAAAAAACGCGTAGACCCCCTGCCCCCCGGGCAAGCCGGCCTTTGTCGCTTTGTCCCAGGTCTGGTTAGTGAGCAGGTTGTTGAGGAAAGCGAGCCGGTCCGCCCCCGTAAGCTCGAGAATTCCCCGCTGCGGCAAATCGACCAGCGCCGCCCCCTTGCGAATCGCCGCATACTCCGCCTGCGGCTCCCCAAACGTGCTCACCACTTCCAGTTGAGCATAAGCCTGAAACTCCGCCCCCGCCTGCTGGTGCAGGTCGTGCAGCGGATTGGGAAGAGCCGGCGCGGTTTCGGTTGGCTGGGACATCATCCCAAGTTTATGCGGGCCGGGCGGTCGGAAATCAACTTGTGATTCTGAAACGTGAGAAGAATGAAACGTGAGAAAACTCTGCTTGCGGAGGTCTTCTCACGTTTCACGTCTTCACACCGCCGCGTACGACCACGGCTTCCTCATCTCCCGCGAGAGCCACTTATTCGCATCGGCATCGCCGACGAATTCCTGTTTCCTCGGGTCCCAGTTGAGCTTTCTGCCCAATCGCATCGACAGGACGCCCAGGTGGCAGACGGTGACCGAGCGGTGGCCGACCTCCGCCGGGGCCACCGGTTCCTTGCGCGAGCGGACGCATTCGAAAAAGTTGCCCATGTGGTTGTTGCTGACGTAGAGCCGCTCGGCGCTCGCGGGGAGCGGGTCGTTGAGCAGTTCGGGCTTGCTCGCTTCGATTTTGCCGCGGGTGACGAAGATCCAACCGTCCGCGCCTTTGAACGTCACGCCATTGTGCAGGACGTCCGGCCCGTTCTTGATCGAGCCGCCGGTCCATTGGTCGCCGGTGGTGCTGCGGCAGAAGTGCTTGACGCCGTTGGCGTAGGTGTACTCGACCACATATTCCGGGGCGGCGGTGTACCCGCCGGGGATGGGCTCGACGAGTTGCTTGCCTTCGATCTCCGTCGGCCCGTCCAGGCCGATGCCCCACCGCGCGATGTCGTTGTGGTGCGCGCCCCAATCGGTCATTGTCCCGCCCGAATAGTCGAACCAGAACCGAAACGTCGTGTGCGTGCGCTGCTGGCAGTAGGGCGCCTCGGGCGCCTGCCCCTGCCAGAAATCCCAGTCGAATCCTTGCGGCACCTGCTCGGGGGGAAACGGTCCGCCGCGATGGCCTGCGGGAAGCACCACTTGCACTTCCTGCAGTTTCCCCAGGCGCCCGTTGCGCACCAACTCGCAGGCCAGTCGAAAGCTCGGATCGCTGCGCTGCTGGCTCCCCACCTGCAGCACGCGGCCTGTTTTCCTCACCGTGTCGACGATCTGCTTGCCTTCGTCGATCGTGAGCGTCATCGGCTTTTCGGTATACACGTCCTTCCCCGTCCGCAGCGCGTGAAGGTTCACCAGCGTGTGCCAGTGGTCGGGCGTGCCGGTGATGATGACGTGAATGTCGTCCCGCTCCATCAGCTTGCGGAAATCGTGATAGACCTTCGCGCCAGGATGGTCCGCGCGGGCGGTGGCCTCCGCGTGGCGGTCATCGACGTCACACACGGCGATCACGTTGCCGTAGTGCTTCGCCTCGTTGGCGTCGCCGCGCCCGCGCCCGCCGCAACCGACGAGCGCGATGTTCGGCTTGTCGTTGGCGGATTTGGGTTCGGCCGGTTCCGCGGCGTCGAGCGTCTCTTCGAGGAACCACCGGGGCAGTGCCGCCCCCGCCGCCGCGAAGCCCGCAGTTCTAAGCAATCCCCGCCGAGAAAAGGAATCGAACGCCATATGAATTACCTCCGCATGATGGATGGATGAAACTCTTCGCGCCGCGCAAGTTATACCCGCGCCGCTGCCGCCGTGTTATCGACATGCGGCGGGCGCATCCCATCGGCGTCGATGCAGCGATTGGCGTGTCGCACCTGCCGGAAAATTTCTTCTCACCGCATTTTCATTTTTTGTTGCAACGCGCGGTCGGGGCCGGTATATTGAGGTGCGTCACATCTGCTTGAGGAACAATTCAAATGTACGAATCACAGACGGCTTTGGCCGACACTCTGGGCGCTCTCGGGATAGCCGGCCACAATTCGGCCAGCGGGTCCGATCTTATCGAATTGCTGCTGGGCCAGCCTATGGCCGTCTCGGGCGCGATGGTCGCGGATGAGGTGTACGCCTGGCAACTGCGCCAGCGGCTGGCCGTCGCCGGAAAGGCCGTGCGGATCCTCAAGGAGCAGGGCATCGCCCCGCGCCTGCTGAGCAAGGGATTCGTCCTCCCATTCCTCGAAGCCGCCGGGAACGTCGACGACCCCGAGCTTCAATCCCTTTGGGCCCGTCTGCTCGCCTCCGCCGTCGGCTGCGACTACCTCCAGCATCCCATGCTGATCGAAACCTTGCGCAAGATGAGCCGCGACGACGCCGATGCCTTCCGCGAGCTGGCCCGGCCCCCCGCCGGCTCGCGCGTCGTGAGCTTCGGCACTCCGGGCGACGAATCCCGCTCCCAGCGCGAGCTCGCATACGGCCGTCTCTATTCCCTGGGGCTCCTCTCCCCCTGGGTTGATCCGCGGACCGCGAAGCCCCTGCCAACGCAAGGCGCGGATCCCTCCTGCACGGTGGATAGCGAGCTTTTCGGCATTTCCCGCTTCGGCTGGCAATTCCTAGTGGCCGTCATGCCCGAAGCCACTGCCCCCTTGTTCCATTGCGATCCATTCGAGTCCCTCGCTCGCGCGATCTAACGCCCCTACGCCAGAACGCCGCGAATGACCTCGCCGCTCACGTCCGTAATCCGTCGGCGGATTCCGCTGTGGTAGAACGTCAGCCGCTTGTGATCGATCCCCAGCAAGTGCAGAACCGTCGCGTGGAAGTCGTGGTAGCTCACCAGA
Organism: Phycisphaerales bacterium; assembly: GCA_028288775.1. Taxonomy (GTDB): domain Bacteria; phylum Planctomycetota; class Phycisphaerae; order Tepidisphaerales; family Tepidisphaeraceae; genus RYN-428. The sequence continues at coordinate 6,701 of JAQGHP010000182.1, forward strand.
TCTTCCGCCGATTTCCATCCCACTTCGTCCGTCTGTCCGTAGGAAAATCCCGACTTCAATCCCGCGCCCGCCATCCAGTTACTAAACCCGTACTGGTTATGATCCCGGCCGGCGCCGACCGTGTTGGCGGCGGATTGCGTAAAGGGCGTGCGGCCGAATTCCGTCGTGAACAAAACGAGCGTGTCGTCGAGCATGCCGCGTCGGCGGAGGTCGTGCAGCAGCGCCGCGACCGGCCGGTCGATCCGCCGGGCCTCTTGCGAATGGTTGGCCTTCATGTCTTCGTGCCCGTCCCAATTAATCCGCGGCGACCCCAGTGCCCCGCCCGAAAATAGCTGCACGAACCGCACCCCCCGCTCGAGTAACCGCCGGGCCAGCAGGCATCCGCGCCCGAAATCATTCGTCTCGGGCGTACCCAGCCCGTACATTTCCTGCATCTGTTGCGTTTCGCCATTTAAGTCCGTCACCTCCGGCACCGCCATCTGCATCCGCGCCGCCAGCTCATAGCTGCGCACGCGGGCCGACAGCGCGTCTTCGTCCCCCCGCGCTTCCTGATGCCGCCGATTCATCGACGCGAGCAGCGCCCGCGAATCCTGCTCGACCTCCGCCGAGATCGGCCGCGCGGGAAAAAGGTTGTCCACGGCAATTCCGTTGGCGCGGAACGTCACGCCCTGGTGCTGCGCGGGGAGGAATCCGTTGGTCCAGTTGATTGACCCGCCGGGCGGCAACTGCCGGGAATCGGGGATGACCACGAACGCCGGCAGGTTCTCATTCACGCTCCCCAGCCCGTAGCTGAGCCACGACCCCAACACTGGAAACCCACTGAGCCGAAACCCGGTATTCTGCTGGAACGTCGCAGGCGTATGGTTGGAAGTCTCCGCGACCATGGAGCGAATGAAGGTCAATTCGTCGGCAGCGGATGCGATGTGCGGGAAAAGCTCCGAAACCCAAAGCCCGCTGTGCCCGCGCTGTTTGAATTCCCAATCGCTCTGTCGAATGAGCCCCACCTGCCCGAAGAAAACGTCCGGCTTCTCCCCCGCCGCCAGCGACTTGCCGTGATACTTCGCCAGCGCCGGCTTGTAATCAAACGAATCAACCTGACTGAGCCCACCGACCAGCACAATATGTATCGCCCGCTTCGCCTTGGCCACCCAGTGCGGCGGCAGCGCGCCGGATCCCGGCGCGATCGCCGCCTCCGCGACCGCAATCGCGCCCGTCCCCGGCGCGAATGCGCCCCGCGCGCCCTCGCGCTGGAGCAACGCCGCCAACGCCACCGCGCCGATCCCCCGACCGGCCCAGCTCAGGAACCCGCGACGATCGACAACGACGGGTGCGTTTGCAAAATCCATCCGATCACTCCCTTTTAGCGCTTTCGCGCCAGCATACCACGTCACGATCGCGCCGCCCTCCCCAGCCCCGGAGGGACGAAAGACCTCAGCCCACGGCGCGAGCCGCGGGAGAACGACACCGGGATGGCCCAGCCCCGGAGGGGCGTAAGAACTTAGCCCACGGCGCGAGCCGTGGGGAAAGACGCGACGGGACAATCAGCCCCGGAGGGGCGTAAGAAGCGCTGGAATCCCAGGCGGTATCCGATTTTCGCAAGTCGCGTTCATTGAAGTAGCGTTCGGAGCCGGGCCGTGTCGGCCCGGTCGGACCGAAGGTCCGTTGCGCACGATCTCGCCGGTTTCATGCGAGCACCGCACCCGCCGGTCCCGCGCTTCTTACGCCCCTCCGGGGCTGAGTGCTTCCGTGGTTCTTTCTCACCCGTGACACGGGCATCCCGCCCGTGCGGACGGCGCTCAAATTGGAAAGACTGTATTCGCGCCATTTCAACTTCGCAGGCCTCAGGCATGGGCGGGACGCCCATGTCACGGGTGACGTCCTTGAACCACTCTTAATCGACGAACACGAACTCACTTGAATTGAACAGCACGCGGCACACCGCGCTCATTCCGTCGCGTTCGGCCACGCGCCGCGCCTCCGCAATTTCTTCCGCGGTCGCCGGTCGACCGAAAGCCAGCTCGTATGCCAGCGCGATTTGCCGCGTCACGTCCGGGCCGGCCTCGCGGGCCACGCGTTCGGCCAACCGGTCGGACATCCGCAGGACGAACGAATCGTTCATCAGCGATAGCGCCTGCAGCGGCGTGGTCGTTACCGGCCGGCGCGGCGCGCGGGTGGAGGGATCGGGACAATCGAAAACGTCGAGCAACGGGCTCCGCCCCGACCGCACCCACGTCCGGTAGACGCTCCGGCGATTGAAGCTCTCCCCCACGTAATCCCGCGGCTCGTAAAACGTCGTGTTGTTCGTGAACGTGTAGAAATCCTGGTAGGCCGCGCCGCCGACGTCGGCGTTCAGTTCTCCCGCCGTCGCCAGCATCGCGTCGCGGAGCGCCTCGGCTTCCAGCCGTCGCGGCGACTGTCGCCAGAGCAACCGATTGCCGGGATCGGCCCGAAACGCCGCGGCGTTCATCCGGGTGGATTGCCGATAAGTTGCCGACGTGACGATCAGCCGGTGCATATCCTTCAAGCTCCACTTGCGGCGGATCAATTCGCCCGCGAGCCAGTCGAGCAATTCCGGGTGCGACGGCCGGCCGCCGTTGAATCCAAAGTCGTTGGGCGTCTCCACGAGCCCGACGCCGAAATGGTATTGCCACAGCCGATTGACGATCACCCGCGCGAACAGCGGGTTGTGCGGGTCCGTGATCCACATCGCCAGCCGAGCCCGGCGGTCGCTATCCGGCGCATCGGGCGGCAACCCGAAATCCGCTGCCGCCCCCGTGACCGCGCCGATTCCCCCCGGCGTAACTGTTTCCCCCTCTTGCGCGGGATTGCCCCGACGCAGCACGTGCATCACAGGCGGCGCACCGGGCACGACCGCGTACGCCTTCGCCGCCTTCTCGCGGTCCTGCTGCCCGCGGAGATGATCGGCCTCCAGCACCACGACGTCGCGCTGCGCCCTCTCCTGCGGAGGCAGCGCCGCCAACACTTCCGCCAAGGTCACCGGAACTGTCGTCAACCCCGCCGCCCGCGCAACTTCCTCCGCCGACAGCGCCCGGTCGTATAGCGCCGCCCGCAGGATCGTCCCCCCCAACAGCTTCCCCGGCCCATCGGGCAGGTGTCGGATGCCGAAGGTCGCTTGTGCTTCATTCGCCTTATACGTGACCAGCCCCGCGCTCTTATAGGGCTGCCCGTAACGTGCGCCGTTGCGATACGCCGTGATCGTGCCGTCGGAGGCGTAGACGATCGCCATATGCACGGGTGACGTGTCCGCCTGTTTCTCTTCCTCCCCGCGCAAGGGCTGCGTCCGCACGAAACCGTTGCTCCCGGCCATCCACTTTCCCGGCTCGCGCTCGCCGAAGACGATCGAATCAAACGTCGCCCCGTCGAGCGTCTGCACGCCGATCACCCCGCCGCCCCGTTGCCGAAGATCGGTCAGCGATACCACCGCCTCCAGCGTCTTCTCGCGCAGGTCTTTAATGAGCGGGCTGGAAAGCACGTAGCCCCCACGGCCGTCCAGTCGCAGCCCGGCGTCGCTTACTTTCGCGTCGCCGTGCGCCGTGCCGTGGAGCGATGCAACCCCATCCCGCAGATCCGCGGTAAACGTCCACCGTGCGATTGGCTCCGGTGCCGCGACGACTTTTCCCGGCGTGCGGCCCGCACGTTCCCGGGTGAGTCGTTCCCGCACGGGTTGCTCGATCGCCAGGATTTGCCGGGAGAGGATGTCGATCCGGCCCTCAATCGCCGCGACGCGCCGGCCGCTTTCGGCGGCGAAGGTAGCGCCGCCGATATCCCGGTCCCCGTGCCGCACGCCGGCCAGGGCGGACGCGATGCGGTAATATTCGGCCTGGGGAATCGGATCGAACTTGTGATCGTGGCAGCGGGCGCAGTTAACGGTAAGGCCCAGGAACGTCTGCGCGGTCGTGCCGACCAGGTCTTCCAGTTCGTCGAACCGCACCACGGCCTTCATTGCGGCACTCTGCTGATTCTGCCCCACCTCGTCCCACGCCCCCGCGGTGAGAAACCCCGTCGCAATAATGCCGTCCGCGTCCCCCGGCTTGAGCACGTCCCCCGCGATCTGCATGCGTGCGAACTCGTCATACGGCATGTCCGCGTTGAGAGCCGCGATCACCCAATCCCGGTAGCGCCATGCATTGGGCCGCAGCGCATCACGCTCGAAGCCGTCGCTCTCGCCAAACCGGGCGACATCGAGCCAGTGCCGTGCCCACCGCTCCCCGTAATGGGGCGAAGCCAGTAGCCGATCGACCAATCGCGCGTATGCGTCGGGCTTTTCGTCGCCAAGATAATCCGCCATTTCCGCGGGCGTAGGCGGCAGGCCGATCAGGTCGAAATAAAGCCGCCGGGCAATCTCCCGCCGCCCCGCGGCCGGCGAAGGCTCGAGATGATTCTCCTTCAACCGCCCCAGTACGAACGCATCAATCCCGTTCTTGTCCCACTGCGCCCCACCCTCTTGCGGCACAACAATTTCCTTCAACGGCTGCAACGCCCACCAATCCAACCCCGCCCGCTTCTCCGAAGTCGCCCGCGCCAAGACCTCCCCGCTTCCCGGGGCCCGCGCCAGCGCACGCCATCCACACAGCGCCGCACCCCACGCCAGCGTCCAGGCGACCGCGATGCGAAGTCTTTGTTGAGAAATTTGGATCACGCCCAACTCCGCGGCAAACAGAAAGGTGCTACGGAATATACCTGAGGGGCCGGCAAATGTGCGAGGAATCGTCCGGCTCGGTAAGATCGCCGGCGATGCCAGAAGTCGTCGTCGCAGTCGATCCTCCGCCTACCGCCCCGGAAGTCGTGACGACGCGTTGCGACAAGTGCGGCGTCCGTTCGCCGCTCTCGTCGCTATTCACACTCGTCAAGGCTTCGTCGGGCTTGTCGTCAATCTGCCCGGCATGTAAACGTCGGGCCAGGAATCGGTTTCATCTCGTCCTCGCCCTGTTTGCCGTCGGCATGACGCTCGCGTTCTTTACCGCGACCGTCGCGACATCATCGCCCGACGAACGCACCTATTCGTGGGACGGCATGTGGTTCCCGCTGTTTCTTCTTTTTCAATATGTCAGCATCGTCCCCCACGAGCTGGCGCATGCCCTGGGCGCCCGGCTGATGGGCATCGAAGTGTTTCAAATCTCGCTGGGCTATGGCCGGGTGATCGCGACGTGGCGCGTCCGTGGAGTGGTCATTGAAATTCGCGCCATCCCGGGCATCGGCGTGGTTCGTGGAGCGACGTTACGGATGAACGGCTGGCAATGGCGCATGATCGCTTTCATCGCCGCCGGGCCGCTCGCCAACGCAGCCCTCTGCGTGGCCGCGCTGTGGGCTGCGGGCGAATTGCCCCATCATTGGGACGGCGGCCATGGATCGGAAGTCGATCTGCTTTGGCTGCCCCTGGCCCTAGCCAATGGCGTGCTCTTCGTAACGTCCTTAATCCCGCGCTCCGTGGAAACCCCGGCTGGCACCGCGCAGAGTGATGGTTCTCAACTTCGGAGTTTGCTCTTCAAGCCAATTGCCTCTCCGGAGCTTCGTCGCGTGGCATATTTTCAGTCGCGCGGCACGATCCTCTACGCCGCCGGGGATGCGGACGCCGCGACTGAAATCGCGACGCAGGGGCTGCAAGAATTTCCGGGGGATGTTTCCCTGCAATGGCTCCTGGCGAACGCGCACCAGGACGCAGGCGAGTACGCGGCAGGCCGCGAAATCATGCTCCGCCTCCTCGAAGCACAACCCGCCGCCGGCGCGCCGCGCGCCGCGATGCTCAACGCGCTCGCCTGGGCCGACTTGATGCTCGACACACCCGAACGCCTGGAAGAGGCGGACCGCGCGTCCGCCGAGGCCTATGCCCTGACCCCCTGGGAGGCATCCGTCCAGAGCACCCGCGGGCTGGCCCTTGTCGAACTTGGCAACGCCGCAGCGGGCATGCCGTTGCTCCGTCGGGCATTACGGGACGCAGAAAGGTGGGAACACCGGGCCGTCGTCACGTGCTCACTCGCCATCGCCGAGAGCCGTTTGGGCCGCACAAAAGTAGCCCGGGGGTTATGGGCCAAAGCCCGGCGGCTGGACCGGAAATGTGAACTGCTGCCGCGTGTCGAGCGAGAACTCCGACCGGTCACACTCGCAACGTCGTAGCGACTCGGCGGGAAGTGG
>JAQGHP010000034.1 GCA_028288775.1 Phycisphaerales bacterium
ACGCCGTACAGTTCCGGAACTAGAACAGCTAGCGCGCGAGCAACGCCACGGTTGCCAGAGTACCCATCCCAAGCTCGGGTCCAGCCAAGCCGACTACCTTCCTGCACCAAGCTACGAAGAGCCGCGACGTCAGGGACGTCGCTGAGTAACCCGCGCACGATGAAGTAGTCGGAAAAGCGCTCGAACGCAAAGCGAACAACAACCGGTGGATCGTCCTCCCAGTAGTGATCGATCCTCCTGACAATCACGCCGCTCGACAGAAGGTGAGTGTAAAGCGATCGCGAGCTTTCGATGGACGGTGAGTGCGGCTCGATCGCCGCTCTGGCCACACTTTCTTCGACGGCTAAACCCTCGTTGTCACGGATTCTCTCAGCAAGGGATTGGATTGCGCACCGGACGTGATATTCGTCGCAATCGATGTCGTGCTGGATCTTTTCTGAAAGTCGCGCGATCCGGCGTTCCATCACCATTTGAAGCGTAAGCGGACCATTGGGCAGCGATTGATTCTCAAACGCCCGACAGAAGGTATCCAAGAACAACGGGTTACGAAACTCGTCCAACAAAGGAGGGAATTGAGGTGATTGGATGTTGTAGCTTGCGAAGTAACGCGCAACCGCCTCAGCCAGCACGTCACCAAGTCCGCGGTGCTGGATGAAGCCCCAGCCGTCGGGAACGCCGGCCTTGAAGTCGTTGGGCATGGTGATGCCGACGAAATCCCTCCGACAGGAGACGACAAGCCGCAGGTGAGGGTACTTCCGCACTTCTGAAGCTAGTGAGTGAAGGTGGCTCTTCCACAGACGTCGCTCTGCGCTTTCGTTAAGTGCGTCAATAATCAGCAGTGCCGGACGCGCGACAAGCGCACCGGCAACATTCATCGCGCTAAGTAGCGAGTCCGGCCCGCCATTCCAACCGATCTGCTCACACAACTGAATCAGCGGCGGTCGACTGTCGAGAAACTGCTCGCCCAAGACGAGCAGTATCGGCTGTTTGCGCTCCCTTGCCTCCACCGCGCAGTGCGCGAGCAGGTGACTCTTGCCGCTCCCAGCGTCACCTCTGATGAGAGCGCATTGCTGGTCAACGAGGCTGTACTGGCCGAGGAGATCGATCCACTGATAGACCTCGCGCGCGAAGTTATCAATCTTGTATGACTGATGCTCAATTTTTTCATCCGGTTTGTCTCCGCTGCTTGTCTGCTGTTTACGATGGTACGAAGCTAACTCGCCGACACGGTCTTGAAGCGCCTGAGCCGGCAGAATCACTTGGTCGACGTGCTTTTGCCCATAGGCCGGATACTCGATACGGACCACCTCATCGATTGCTTTTCGTACCACGTCTGGATGAACTTCATGCCCAGCCGGCATCTGGAGGTGTTGAAGCGTTTGGGTGAAGCCGAGGCATTTTTCTGCGAGATTTACATACGCACCTTCCATCGCGTGCTCAAAGCGGGGCGACCACACGAATCGGTCGAGTTCGCGCCCTACGCCCGCGTCCACGTGTCGCTCCGGCTGATACCGCTCGCCGAGTGTTTGGAGGCTTGCTCGAAGCAGGCGATCCATCCAAGCGTCGTCGAACTGGGGCGTGCCAAACCAATAGAAAAGAAGATCGTGGTTCTTCGCCTCTTTTAGTGCGAGTTCAATCTCGTACCTCCCCTGCCAGATGAACTCGACGCCCGCTCCATTTCGCAGCTTATGCCAAGCCTTGACGAGCTCATCCCATTTCTCGACCTGCCCTTCAGTCTTGTCCAAGCGTCCTTTCGTCCGATCCAGGGGTACGTAGACGCGATACTCTTTCAAGTCGGGATGCTGGCTCAACGCAGTCTTTACCGACTTATCAACCTGTCTCCATTGAGTATCCGCGAGTTGGTTGAAGAACTTGGCTTGCATTCCCAGTTTGCCTTTGCCTTCGACGCTGGCATAGGCCTCGACGCCTCCATCGCCGCCAGCCCCATTCACCCGCACAAGCTGCCTCGACAGGCCGTGTGCACGCGCGAAAAGTTCCACAGTAAGCTGTTCAAAACCACCGCTCTGCGCGCCGTCGTAGGCGCGAATTCGGGGAAGGTCGATTGGCGGGAGCGTGTCACCCATATGAAATGGTCCGTCTAGGCTTGCTGTCTGGGATCCGGCGATGTCGGTGGGTGTCTAGCGGACATGCCAATTGCCGTTCCGGAGGAGTCATAACGCCCCTTGGGTGGATTGCCCCTGACATTGGCCACGCGTTTGCATTTGACTGGTTCTCGGCATGCCTGTCAAAGCAATGCACTACGAACAACCGCCGAGCGGAAAACGTGCGGGGCGTCGGCCGGCGGTGGGCATCCTTGCATCCCGCGGCGGTACGCCGCACCGCTCGCCGCGAAAGCAACAAGGGGCGACGGCGGGCGACGGGGGACCCGCATGGTTTCCGCGGGATGGCCGGGTAGGTGTGATTCGACGTGGCACAGCCGCCCTCGGCTGTGTTCTTCTGTTTCCGCCTTCGGCGGAAACACAGCCGAGGGCGGCTGTGCCACATGGTTCCGGAGTACCCCGTCACCCTCTGCCCCGCTTGCGTCAGGCGGTCCCGCGTGCCACGATGATTGCGGAGGTTTCGCGGCAGGCCGATGGCTCTTCTTTTGATCGACAAATTGCGTTCTCACGCGGCGGCGCGGCCTGATGCCGTGGCGGTGCGGCAGGTGGTGCCGCGGGAGGGGCTTGCACTGACTTGGCGCGAGCTCGCCCGGCGCGTGGATGCGCTGGCGGCGGCGCTTCGGCGGGAACTGCCGGGGGGGGCGGTGGTGATGCTTTGCTCGGGGAATCGTCCGGAATATACCGTCGCGTTTTTGGGCTGCCTGGCGGCGGGGATGACCGTGTTTCCGGTCGCGCCGGACATCGCCGGGCCGGAATTGCTGGCGGCGGCGCGGCGATCCAACGCGGGGGGGATGGTGACCATCGGGCAGGCCATTCCCGCTCTGCGCGAGGTGTTCAGCTCTGCTGGGGCATTTCATGAACTCGCGCCCGATGCGGTGCTGCATTCCCTACCGCAATGGGAGACCCCGCCCGGCTCCGGGCCTGCGCTGCTCCTGCTCAGTTCCGGCACGACCGGCCGGCCGAAGATCGTGCGGCGGGATGGCGCATCTCTCGACGCCGTCTCATCCGCGATGGCCGATGCCATCCGCTTCACCGCCGCCGACCGCGTGCTGGCCGCCGTCCCGTTGTGTCATTCCTACGGATTGGAGCACGGCCTGCTCGCGCCCACGTGGGCGGGCAGCGGCGTGCATCTGTGCGATGGGTTCGACCTGCTCATCGCCTTTTCGCAGCTCGTGGGCGACCAAGGCGTGCCGGGCGTGACGCTCTTCCCCGGCGTGCCGTTCATGTTCGAAATGCTCTGCTCCGCGGGAGATTCGCCGGGAAAATTGCCGACGCTCCGCCGGGCCTACTCGGCGGGCGGGCCGCTGCCGCGATCGCTGTTCGACGCATTCAGTCGCAAGTTCGCCACGCCGGTTGCACAGCTTTACGGCGCAACCGAGATCGGCTCCGTCACCTTCAACGACCCCGCGATCGACCCCTTCGACCCCGCCAGCGTCGGGCGGCCCATGGCGGGCGTATCGATTCGAATCGTCGATCCCCAGCAGCCGGAAATCGCGCGACCGCTGGACGCGGGTGGCGAAGGGCATGTGGCGATTCGTGCCGCGTCGATGCTCAGCGGCTACCTCGACGGCGACGATCCGCCAATGCAGGACGGATACTTTCTCACCGGTGACCTGGGCCGCGTCGACACATCGGGCGCGCTGACGATCACCGGCCGCATCAAGCTGCTCATCGACGTCGGCGGAAGAAAGGTAAACCCGATCGAAGTGGAGGAAGTCCTCAGCCGCCACCCGTCCGTGGGGGCGTGCGTGGTCGTGCCGCTGTTGGTGAGCCAGACGCTATCGCGTTTGAAGGCAATCGTCACCCCCGCCCGCGCGGGCGAAGCCCCCGACGTCCGCGCCTTGCGGCAATTCGCCCGCGCGCACCTCAGCGCCTACAAGGTGCCGCGCGTGTTCGAGGTGCGCGAGTCGCTCCCGCGTTCGGCGGCGGGGAAAGTGCTGAGGCAGCAGGTGGACAACTAAATCCGAAACCCGAATCCCCGAAATCCGAATCAAATCCCAAATCCGAATGACGAAATCCGAATGCGGAGGGAGCCACGAATGAACACGAATGTACACGGATAAGAAGTCCTGATTCATTCGTGCCCATTCGTGGCTTACCTCCTTCTTCGTGGCATGGGCGCCTCGCCCATGGTCCGCCGCTATAGCGGCAAGACACGGGCGGGGCGCCCGTGCCACGGGAGGATGAAGTCCCGTTCCGTTGCGTCTCTTCGGATTTGGGATTTGGTCATTCGGATTTCAGCCCCCGGGTTTCGGGAATTCGGAATTCGGATTTCAGGCCCGGTTCACTTCCCGTTCAACCACCCGATCATCTGCTCGGGGCTCTTCGCGCCCGAGTAGAACCTTTTCGGGTTTCCGTCCTCGTCCAGGATTGCGAACGAAGGCAGCCCTTGTACTTGGTATTTGTTCGCCAGTTCCCGGTGATCGTCCACGTCGATTTTCACCGGCACGTACCCTTCGAGTGCCGCGGCGACTTTCGGGTCTGCCCAGGTCGTGCGCGCCATGTCCTGGCAGTAGCCGCACCAGCCCGCTGTGAAGTAGGCGAAGACCGGCCGATGCACCCGCCCGCCCTCCGCCCGAGCCGCCGCAAAGTCCGCCCGCCACGGCACCGCTTCTTTTGGCGCGAGTAACCTTGAAAGCGACGTCACGGCGCCGACCGCCCCAAAGATCAGCAGCACGACCCAGACGGGTTTCAGGGCCTTTCGCATCCCACGATTCTATGCGAGTGGAAGTGTCATAAAACGGTGGGCGAGTACGCCCACCCTACATGAATTCCTTTGTGGTCTCTGTGGGCTCTGTGCTCTCTGTGGCTCGTCCCTCTTCGCACCTTCGCGACTTTGCGGTCTCTTCCGTGAATAGACTCAACGACTCGAACGAGGGCGCGCATGCGGCATTAGCGTCGTGGCGTTGGTTCACTCACCCCGCCTTCGCCCCGAAGCGGTGCTCCGTCCCCGCGCGGAGGCGGGCGATGTTGCCGCGGTGCTTGAAGACGATCATCGAGGCGACCAGCAGCGCGAACAGCAGCAGCGGCAACTGGCGACCGAAGACGTCCCATCGCAGCGACAGCCCGAGCGTCAGGTATGCAAGCGTGAAAGACACCGCGCCGACCATCGACGCGACGCTGACGTAGCGGGTCAGCTTGAAAACCAGGACGAAGATCGCCAGCGCCACCACTCCCGCGGCCGTATAATACGGGAAGACCCCCAGGATCACGCCCGTGCTGGTGGCCACGCCCTTGCCGCCTTTAAACTTCAAAAACAGACTGAACATGTGCCCGAAGATCGTGGCGAAGCCGACCAGCAGCCACAGGAAATAAGAGAACTGGTCCGGGGCATGAAACCGCAACACCGCCCCCGCGGCCAGAACGGGGATCAGCCCCTTGAGCAGGTCGAGCACGAACGTAATAGCAAAGAATTTCCCCCCGAGCAGGCGGCCGACGTTGGTCGCCCCGATGTTCCCGCTGCCCGCCTTCCGCGGGTCCACGCCCTTGGCCAACCCCACCATCAACCCAAATGGCACCGACCCTGCCACATAGGCGACCGGGACCAGCGCGAGCAATTCGTTTTGAGCGGTGGTCATAGATCGTTTTTATCGTAAGAGGCGATGGAAGTCGCTAAGCGGAATGCAAAGGCCTCAAACTCCGGGCAGATCCAGGAACTCTCGCGGTGCGATGGCGCGAACGCCGCAGCGCAGGTCTTCGGGGAAATGGCGGAGGTTCCCTGTGACGAGAAATTCAGCCGAGGCGGCGATCGCGGCTTCCAGAAATTTCTCGTCATCTCGATCCGGCAAGGCATGGCTGAGTGGATCGCAGAGGACTGGAATCCCATCAGTTTCAAGTTGATCGAGCAGCGCTTCGACATCATCTTGATTGAATGCGAAGCGAGGGCGGGCGAGGACTTCGCGGTATTCCTCGAGGATTCTGTCGTCAAAGCAAATGCGGTGTACTCCGGCCGCGGCCTGTTGCAGGATGGCTCCGGGCGGCCCCGCGGGGCGGAGCAGACCCGAAACCAGTATGTTGGTATCCAGGACCAACTTCACTTATGCCCTCGGCGGACATCGCGAATCTCTGAGTCGATCTGCTCGTCCGTAATTCGGTCACGCCCATCGGCCAGCGATGCATTCTGGAGATCGGATACGGCCCGGGTCGCGCGCTCGCGGCGCACGTTCGTGGACGGTTCCTCGGACACCGATTCGGTCAGCACGTCATTCATCAGGTCAATCCACCCTTTGATACGGGCCAAATCAACGTCGGCGGCAGGGAGCGGAAGTTGCAGTAATGCCGAACGCCCACCCTTCAGCGGGATTTGAAACTCTGTCTGCTTCCCGACCGGCTCGCGGGGAGTTGCCGCATCGAATTGCCGTGCATCCGCCGAACGCCGCGCGTCACGCTGGGCCTCACGCCGCTGGCGCGCCCGCCGGGTGGCATCGAACGCGTCATCGAGTCGGGACGAGGAAGCCGGGTTGAGGGGAAGGACGTGGTGGTGCTCCGTGACGTCCTCCGTCTCTAGATAAAACCGCCCGTCGTCATGCTCCCTGATATGCAGGGCGTACACATAATCCGCGGCATGACGCGAGTCCGAAAAAGCCGCCCGCTCGACAAGCGCGCCGGGTATGGTCCAATAATGAATCACCGGTTGGCCTGCCAACGCAGTGATAAAGAGGTACTTGACGCTTCGCCCCTCCAACCCGGCCTCGTGAGAGATTTCCCGGTGTTGCTCCAAGCTTAGATTGGCCCAATGCCGATCGCGGCCATACAAATACGCGTCGGTACTGCACATCCGGCCGATCCAAATCGCGCCACTTCCAAAGAACGTGGTGCCCTTTCGTTCGGAGAAACTCTCTCCCGCGGCATCACGAAGGTGTGCGAGAACCAAATTGCCCGCGAGACACCCGGCGGCCCCCGAGCGACCGTCGTCCCATAGATTCATCGAAGTGCCAGCTTTCATTTTAGTTAGTTTAGCCGCACCGGCTAAACCCGTCAAGGCAATTAGGCCAATTTTTAGCCGCATCGGATTAATATCGGCGCATATGAGGTTTTTGCTCAATTCCACCGGTCCACTTGGAAAAGCGACTTGGTTAAAGATGAGGCAAAAGCAACAGTCTGGCGTCATCGACGGATGAGGTTGTCGCCTCGACTGACAACTGACCAGGGACAAATGACATTCACCGCAGCCGCGTATCGCTGTTGCTGATCCCGCGGAGGGCGAGGTTCAGGGCGTCCACGTTGCTCGCCAGGCGCTTGGCTTCGGAGACGTCGATGATCTGCTTTTGGAACAGCTCCGTCAGGTGCTGGTCGAAGCTCTGGCTGCCGGACTCGCGGTTGCCGACGCAGGCTTTGAGCTTCTCGAATTCGCCGTCGAGGATGTACTTGCGCACCAGCGGGGTGGCCATCATGATCTCGACGACCGGGATGCGTCCCTTGCCGTCGCGGCGTTTGGCGAGGCGCTGCGTCAGCACCGCGACAAGGTTCAGGCCCAGCTGCGTCTGCTGGAGTTCCTTCTGGTCGGAGTGGAACAGCGAGACCATGCGCTCGATGGTCATCGGGGCGTTGGTGGCGTGGACGGTGGTGAAGACCAGGTGGCCGGTGTCGGCGGCGCGGAGGGCGGTGGTCAGCGAGAAGCTGTCGCGAATTTCGCCGATGAGGATCGTGTCGGGGTCCTGCCGCATCATCGCGCGGAGGGCGTATTCGTAGCTCTCGGAATCGCTGCCGACTTCCACCTGGCTCACCAGGCTCTTGGCGTTCTCGTGCTGGTACTCGACCGGATCCTCGACCGTGATGATCCGCTCGTTGCGCGTGCGATTGATCTTGCCGATGATCGCGGCGAGCGTGGTCGATTTGCCCGAGCCGGTGGTGCCCGAGACGATGATGATGCCGCGGTGATGGTCGGAGAGGCCTTCGACTTGGGGCGGGAGGCTCAGGTCGGCGAAGTTGGGGATCTTGGCGACGATCCGCCGCATGACGATCGCGTAGCGCTCACGGCTATGAAAGATGTTCACGCGGAACCGCGCGCTCTTGTCGGGCATGGGGAAGGCGATGTCCACCGAGCCCTTGTGCTCGAGGAGGTCGCGCTTTTCCTGCGGGTCGGCCTGGGCGGCCATGATGTTGTCCACGTACTCCTTCATCAATTCATCCGGCGGGGGCGCGCAGTCGAGGAAGCGGGCACGGCCGTCCACGCGGATCATGGGGATGGAGCCCGTCTGCAGGTGTACGTCCGAGCCGTTGATCTTGATGCAGGTGCGGAGGTAATCGATCAGCGCGAGCTTGCGCTCCTCGATGTGAATGTGCGGCTGGGCGGTGTCGCGGTCAATGTCGGCGTTCTCTACGGCCTGGCCGATCTTCGATTCGATGGTCATGAGGCGGGTCCTCGTGCGAGTCCTCGGGTGTGGAACAACGGCAGAGGATTATCCGCACGAAAGATGAGTTTGGCAACGGAAAAGGCGACCCGCCCATGCCACCCACGGCACGGGCAGGCGCCGGATTGATTTCTTACGCGAATTGAAGCCAGGAAAGATTGGCGACGCCCGGAAGCGCCCCCTTGAAAACGAGGTAAACCGTCTGCACGCCCTTGAGGCCCGTGACGGCCGCGGATTGGCTGGTGTACTTGTTCCATGCACCGGTGACGGCGATGTTGATCGTGCCGAGCAAAGTGCCGGTGGGACTGCCCAGATGAACTTCGAGTTTGCCGTTGGCATTCATCGCGGCCAGGCCGGCAGTCAGCTTGCTGACGCCCGTGCCGAAGTCGAGCTTGTAGGAGACCCAGCTATTGTTGTAGGCGTAGCCGACGCCGCCATAGTTGTCGACCTTCACGTTGGAGAAGCTGGTGTAGCTGACGGCCTTCACGAGCGTCTTGGCGCTGGGCGCGGTGACGGGGACGGGGGTGGGCGTGGGGGTTGGTGTCGGCGTTGGACTGGGCGGCGGCAAGGTGATAACTGGAGTCCCGGATGCGCCCGAGGAAAAGTCACCCGCGCCTGCCGAGCCGGCGCCGCTGGAGGAATAATAGTTGTTCGTGACGGAGGCCCCGGCGGTGAAGACGGCGCGGTTGAGCAGGATGTTGTTATAGATCTTCGTGGCGTTCCAGTTGCCCTGCTGGTTGGTGTTGATGCTGAGGAGGGTCGCGCCCAGCGTGTTGTTATAGATATTGTTGTAGTTGCAGGTGTAGTTCATCTTCAGGCCGTAGTCCACGTTCCAGGTGATATTGTTGTGGACGTTCCAGCCGCTGGAATTGTTGTCGAGGAAGAGGGCGGTTTGCCCGTACCCGCCGCTGTGCATGTTGTAGATCTGGTTGTAGGCGATGACCGAGCCCTGGCCATTGATGCCCTCGGTGTAGACGCCGCCGGCCTCGGTGGTTTGCAGCCCCACGTCGTGGATCGTGTTGTAGGTGATCGTGGTGTGCGGGACCTCGGCGACGATGCCGTGGCGGCCGGCATTATAGATGGTGTTGTGATCGACGGTCACGCCCGCCACCAGCACGCGGATCGCGCCGACGTTCGAGCCGACATAATCGACGTCGTGAATGACGTTGTTCTTGATGAGGCTTCCGCCGCCGCTCACTTCGATGCCGTCGCCGGAGCTGAAGGCGATCGTGCTGTTCTCGACGATGCTGTTGGCCCCTTTGACCAAGATGCCGAACGTGGGCGGCAGCCACCACGCGGTCGGGGCGAGAGTCTGCTCGCTGGGGTAGAGGGCGGTGATGCCGTTGACGACCATGTGGCTCGTGGTGGCGGTCGAGCTGATGGTCGCAGCAAACAGGTTCACGTGATTGATCGTGATGTCGTGGACGTTATTCAGATTGAATGCGTAGAGGCGATGCTTGGCTTCGACGTCATGGTTGGCGGGGTTGTCGCTGCCGGGGGTCATGATGTAGAGCTTGCCGCTCGGGTCGCGGTACCACTCGCCGGGGGCGTCGAGGGCCTGGAACTTTCCGAACAAGTAAAACGGGTTGCCGGCCTTGGGGACGGCGTAGCCGCTGTGCCAGACGTAGCTGATGGTGATGCTGCCGGGCGAGGAGGACGTGACGGTGCCCGTCTGGTCTTCCCAGCCCTGGCCGGGGGCCATGTGGATGGTCGCGCCTTTCCAGTAATTTGCGGGCTGGTTGAGGCTCGAATTATAGATCGTGTTGCCGCTGACCGACTGCATCGGGGCGTTCACGGGGTGGGAAGGGTCGGCGATGTTGGTGTTGGGCCAGCGGGCTTCGG